>JBEDEF010000281.1:0-3429 GCA_041175845.1 Verrucomicrobiota bacterium | reverse complement strand
GGGTCGAGGTGCTCAAGGGGCTAGCGCCCGGAGAGGAGTACGTCACCGACAACAGTTTCCTCATCAAGGCTGACATCGGCAAGTCCGGCGCGTCCCACGACCATTGAACTCTCCTGGTCCGATGTTTGAGTCTTTGCTCCGGACCTCCATCCGCCACCGCTGGGTCGTCCTGGTGCTCACGCTCATCATGGCGTCCGTCGGCGTCCTCAGTTTCCGTCAGCTGCCCATCGACGCGGTGCCCGACATCACCAACGTGCAGGTGCAGGTCAATACCGAGGCGCCCGGCTACTCCCCGCTCGAGTCCGAGCAGCGCGTGACGTTTCCCGTCGAGTCTGCCATGGCCGGGCTTCCCGGGCTCGACTACACACGTTCGCTGTCCCGTTACGGTCTTTCGCAGGTGACCGTGGTGTTCAAGGACGGGACGGACCTTTATTTCGCCCGGCAGCAGGTCGCGGAGCGGTTGCAGTCGCTCCGGGGCTCGATTCCCCAGGGTCTTGTGCCCGCCATGGGTCCGATTTCGACGGGACTCGGCGAGGTGTTCCTTTACACCGTGGAAACCGTCGCCCCCGAGGCGCGCAAACCCGACGGCCGGCCCTACGACGCCATGGATCTGCGCGAGCTGCAGGACTGGGTGGTGCGCCCGCAGCTGCGCAATCTGCCCGGCGTGACCGAGATCAACACCATCGGCGGCCATGTCCGGCAGTTTCATGTCACGCCGGACCCCGACCTGCTGGTGGCCTATGGGCTCGCCCTGCGTGACTTGATGGAAGCCTTGGCCCGCAACAATGACAGCGTCGGGGCCGGTTACATCGAGAGGGCGGGGGAGCAGTATCTCGTCCGCGTGCCCGGTCAACTGGCGGGCGTGGAGGAGGTCGGAGACGTCGTCGTGGCCCGCCGCGGGGCCCGGCCGGTCCGGGTGCGCGACCTGGCCGAGGTGGCCGTGGGCCGTGAGCTGCGCACGGGCGCGGCCACGGAGAACGGCCGCGAAGTCGTGCTGGGCACAGTCTTCATGCTGAACGGTGAGAATTCCCGCGCGGTCGCCACCCGCGTCGCCCGTCGGCTCGCCGAGGTCAACCGCAGCTTGCCCGAGGGCGTCGTCGCCACCCCCGTGTACGACCGTACGGCCTTGGTCGACCGCACGATCGCCACGGTGCGCAACAACCTCGTTGAAGGCGCCGCCCTGGTCATCGCCCTGATCTTCCTGATGCTGGGGAACATCCGGGCGGCTCTCATCGCGGCCGCCGTCATCCCCCTCGCCATGCTCTTCACGGCGACTGGTATGGCGGCCGGGAGGGTCTCTGGCAACCTGATGAGTCTCGGGGCGCTCGACTTCGGGCTGATCGTAGACGGCGCGATCATCATCATCGAGAATTGTCTTCGGCGTTTCGGGGAGGAGCAGAGGCGCCTGGGCCGGCTGCTGAACCGTCCGGAAAGGCTGGCACTGGCTTTTGAGGCCACGAAGGAGGTCCGCGGAGCGAGCATGTTCGGCGAGCTCATCATCGCCGTCGTCTACGTTCCGATCTTCGCCTTGACCGGGGTGTCGGGCAAGATGTTCCACCCGATGGCTTTCACGGTCGTCCTTGCGCTGCTCGGGGCGATGTTGCTCTCGCTCACCTTCGTGCCGGCCGCCGTTGCGTGCTTCGTCACCGGAAGGGTCTCCGACCATGACAACCCGGCGGTGCGGCTGGCCAAGTCGGCTTATCGTCCCTTGCTGCGGCTTTCGCTGGCGGCGCGCCCTGCCGTCATCGCCGCCGCCGCGGTCCTCGTCCTCCTCGCCGGACTGGCGGTCTCCCGGCTGGGTTCCGAATTCGTGCCCAGTCTGGACGAGGGTGACATCGCCATGCACGCCCTGCGCGTGCCCGGCACCAGCCTGACCCAGTCGATCGCGATGCAGCGCGAGCTCGAGGCCCGGCTGCGTCGCTTTCCCGAGGTCGACCGCATCGTCTCCAAGATGGGCACGGCGGAGGTGGCCACCGACCCGATGCCGCCAAGCGTCGCGGACACTTATGTGATGCTGAAGCCGCGCTCAGCCTGGCCCGACCCCCGTCGCCCCAAGTCCGACCTCGTGGCGGCCATGGAGTCCGCCGCCCGGGAGGTGCCGGGCAACAATTATGAGTTCACGCAGCCGATCCAAATGCGCTTCAATGAGCTCATTTCGGGCGTCCGGTCCGACGTGGCCGTCAAGGTGTGCGGCGACGACCTTGAGGTCATGGCGGCCACGGCCGGAGACGTGGAGGCGCTGCTGAAGACCGTCCCCGGCGCTGCCGACGTGAAGGTCGAGCCCACGACCGGGCTGCCCGTCCTGACCGTGAAGCCCGACCGGGCGGCGCTCGCCCGTCACGGTCTCAGCGTCGCCGACGTGCAGCAGCTGGTCTCCGTTTCGGTGGGCGGAGCCCCGGTCGGGCTGATCTTCGAGGGCGACCGGCGGTTCGAGCTGGTCGTTCGACTGCCAGAATCCATCCGTTCCGACATCCACGCCTTGCGGACCCTGCCCGTGGCGTTGCCCGCGTCGACCTCCGATGGGGCTCCCGCGTCCGCCTTCAGGACCGTGCCGTTGGGAGAGGTCGCCTCGCTCGAGGTCTCGGAGGGGCCCAACCAGATCAGCCGTGAGAACGGCAAGCGCCGCGTCATCGTCACGGCCAACGTCCGCGGCCGTGACCTGGGCGGTTTCGTGTCGGAGGTCCAGCGTCGGATCGCGGGAGAGGTCTCGCTCCCGCCCGGGTACTGGATTGAGTACGGCGGCACCTATGATCAGATGCTGGCGGCCGCCCGTCGGCTCCAGCTGGTCGTGCCGCTGTCGCTCGCCCTGATCTTCGGACTCCTTTTCCTCAGCTTCCGCAACTTCAAGGACGCCGGCCTGGTGTTCACGGGGGTGCCTCTCGCCCTCACTGGCGGCGTCGCGGCGCTCTGGCTTTGCGGCATCCCGCTTTCCATCTCGGCCGGGGTCGGCTTCATCGCGTTGTCCGGCGTGGCCGTCCTCAACGGGCTGGTCCTGATTTCCAGCATCCGCGCGCTGCGCTCCCGGGGCGATTCCCTGGAGGCCGCGATCGAGCACGGCTGCCTCGGACGTCTCCGCCCGGTTCTGCTGACCGCCCTGGTGGCCAGCCTCGGTTTCATGCCGATGGCGCTGGCGACCGGCCCCGGAGCTGAGGTCCAGCGTCCTCTCGCGATCGTCGTTATCGGCGGCATCATCAGCTCGACCTTGCTAACCCTGATTACCTTGCCCGTGCTTTATCTCATGGTCCACAGGGGGGACGAGGCGTCGGTCGAAGGCGCTCGGACCGAGGCCTGAGGGGGTTGCGATTTACTAAGTCCAGCTTGCGAGCCAGTTGGCATGCTACGCTGGGTTCGAATCCCATCCTCTCCGCCACTTTAATTAGAGGCCCGGAGGCCCAGAGGCTCTGAGGCCCAGATGCCATTAACCTGCCC
>JBEDEF010000280.1:0-2841 GCA_041175845.1 Verrucomicrobiota bacterium | reverse complement strand
GGACCGGACCGCCTTCCTCACCGCGGCGACCCCCGCGGAGTTCATCGCCGCCGTCGCCGCCACCGAGGCCCGCCTCGGACTCTGAACTGCCCCACCTCGCGGCTCGACGCCGCCGGACCGGACCGCCACGCTGCCGACCGATGATCCGGTCGTTCATCTTCAGCGACGGCAAGCTCGTGGGCCAAGACCTCGAGCTGGAGGCCCTGCGCCTGGTCCGTGCGGACAAGGGACTGCTGCTGTGGGTCGACCTCGACAACCCGACGCCGGAGGAGACCCGCGCCCTGCTCGAAGGCGTCTTCGGGTTCCACCCGCTCGCGATCGAAGACTGCACGCAGCCGAACTCCCTCCCGAAGGTCGAAGACTACGAGGACTACCTTTTCATCGTCACCCACGCGGTGGATTTCACGCGGACCGAGAAGTTTAACACCACCGAGCTAGACCTCTTCCTCGGCAAGGACTTTCTCGTCACCTTCCACACCGCGCCGCTGCGCTCCGTCTCGTCGCTGATGGAGCGGACATTGAAGCACGTGGGCGTGGGCCCCCGCGGACCCGACCGGATCGCGCACACGCTGATCGACCTGCTGGTCGACAATTACGCGCCGGTGATTGAGGAGCTGCGCGCGGAGCTGGAAGAACTCGAGGAGCACGTGCTGGCGCGGCGCTCCGGCGAGAAGGCGCTGGTGACGGAGCTGCTGCATGTGCGCAACGACTTCACCCGGCTGCGGACGATCGTGCGGCCGCAGCGAGACGTGATTGAGCGGCTCGCCCGCGGGGAGAACAAGCTGATCCGGGCCAAGCTGCTGCCCTACTTCCGCGACCTGCGCGACAACCTCGCGCGGCTCGAGGACACCGTCGCGGGCTACCACGAGCGGTTGCTAATGGCGTTCGATATTTACCTGAACAAGGCGGCCTTTGAAGCCAACGAGGGGATCAAATTCCTCACCGCGCTCACCGCGATCACCATCCCGGTGATGGTGATCGGCACTTGGTACGGAATGAATTTCGAAGGGATGCCCGAGCTGCGCCGCGGCTACCCCGCCGCCCTGGGACTCACCCTCGTCTCGACGATCCTGATGTTCATCTATCTGCGGCGGAAGCGCTGGTTCTAGGAGTCCGCCGCCCGACCCCACCCCTACCCCATCCGATGACCTGGTCCCAAACCTACGCCCCACTCGGCAGCCTCGGCCTGTCCGCGCTCGTGGCGGCCCTGCCCGTGGTCGTGCTGCTCGGCCTACTGGCTTTCTGGCACGTGCGCGCGCACCTCGCGGCGCTGGTGGCTCTCGGGGTGGCACTGGCCACGGCGATTGCCGTCTACGGGATGCCGGCCCAGCTGGCGCTCGCGGCGGCGGCTTACGGCGCCGCCTTCGGGCTGCTGCCGATCGGCTGGTTGATCCTCAACGCGATCTTCATCTACCAGCTCTCGGTCGACACCGGCCAATTCACGGTGCTGCAGCGGCAGGTGGCGGGCGTGTCTGGTGACCGGCGCATCCAGGCGCTGCTGATCGCGTTCTCGTTCGGGGCGTTCATCGAGGGCGCGGCCGGGTTCGGAGCGCCGGTCGCGATTTCAGGCGCCCTGATGATCGGGCTGGGCTTCCGGCCGCTGGAGGCAGCCAAGCTCGCCCTGATCGGCAACACGGCTCCGGTGGCCTTTGGTTCGCTCGGCACGCCACTGGTCACCCTCGCTCCGCTGACCGGGCTAGACCTGTTGGATCTGAGCGCGATGGTTGGTCGGCAACTGCCGTTCTTCTCGCTCCTGGTTCCTTTCTGGCTGGTGGCTGCCCAGGCTGGCTGGCGTGGGATGGTGGCGGTCTGGCCCGCATGCCTCGTGGCGGGGGCAAGCTTCGGTCTCGTGCAGTATCTGGTCAGCAACTTCCACGGACCGTGGCTGGTGGACATC
Organism: Verrucomicrobiota bacterium; assembly: GCA_041175845.1. Taxonomy (GTDB): domain Bacteria; phylum Verrucomicrobiota; class Verrucomicrobiia; order Opitutales; family Opitutaceae; genus ER46. The sequence goes on along the minus strand of JBEDEF010000280.1, from coordinate 944 downwards.
ATCGCCGGCGCGGCCTCGCTGCTCGCGGTGGTAGTATTGATGCGCTTCTGGCGACCGGCGGAAGAGCAGACTAACCCCGGGGCACAAGCGCCGGCGGCGGCCCCCGCGGCAGCGGCGAGTAGTCCGCCCTGGAAGGCCTGGGTGCCGTGGCTGTTCCTGTCCGCGTTCGTCTTTCTCTGGGGCCTGCCTCCGGTAAAAACCGCGCTCAATGGCTGGTTCGCACCCCAGCTCCCAGTACCTACGCTGCATCTCGCCGTCGAGAAGGTGCCGCCGGTCGCGCCGCACCCTGAGAAGGAGAAGGCGATCTTCAATCTCAACCTGCTTTCCGCCACCGGCACCGCCCTGCTCCTCGCCGGGATCGCCACCGCCCTCGCTCTTCGCGTGGGCCCGGGCGCCGCGCTTCGCCTCTACGGTCGTACCCTGCTGCGGGTGCGCGTCTCGCTACTCACCATCTCCGTGATGATGGCCCTCGGGTTCACCACGCGCTACAGCGGGACGGATACCACGATGGGCCTCGCGATGGCCGGCACCGGCTGGCTCTTCCCGTTCTTCTCCCCGATCATCGGCTGGCTCGGCGTCGCCCTCACCGGCAGCGACACTTCCTCGAACGTCCTCTTCGGGAACCTGCAGAAGGTGACGGCGGAGCAACTCGGCCTCAACCCGCTGCTCACCTGCGCGGCCAACAGCTCGGGTGGCGTGATGGGCAAGATGATCGATGCGCAGAGCATCGTGGTCGCCAGCGTCGCCACCGGCGGTCATCCGGACAGTCCCTCCGCGGGGACGATCCTTCGCACGGTCTTCTGGCATAGCGTCGCGCTTGCGGTCCTGATGGGCCTGTTCGTGCTGCTCCAGGCCTACGCGCTGCCCGGGATGATCCCCGGCCACCGGTAGCGCCAGGATCAGTCTCCGGGCGGCAGCGTGGCCAGCTCCGCCCGCCACCGCCC
>JBEDEF010000279.1:0-7541 GCA_041175845.1 Verrucomicrobiota bacterium | reverse complement strand
CTCCGACCCGACGCGCGTTCGGTTGCTCGCGCTGCTGTCCCGGGAGGAACTCTCCGTCGCCGAACTGCAAGAGATCCTCGCGATGGGCCAGTCACGCATCTCCTCCCAGCTGGCGCTGCTGCGCTCGGCCAACCTCGTCAGCGACCGCCGGGAGGGTAAGAACGCGTTCTACTCAAGCCGAGGGGATGTGCCCGCGCCGACGCAGGCGCTTGTGGTGGCGGCGTTGAGCGCGGTGACTGGTTCCGCGCCGATGCAGGCGGACCAGGCCAACCTCGAGCGCATTCTACAGCGGCGGCGGCGGACGCAGGAGCAGTACTTCAACCTGATCGCCGGCCGGCTCGGGCGCAACTACTGCCCGGGTCGTTCGTGGGAGGCGATTGGGCGGCTGGCGTTGCAGCTGACCCCCGCGATTGACATCGCGGATCTCGGGGCGGGGGAGGGACTGGTGTCGCAATTGCTGGCGCGCCGGGCGCGCCGGGTGTGGTGCATCGACAACTCCCCCCGGATGGTCGAGGTCGGGGCCGCGTTGGCGGAGAAGAACGGCTTGGCGAACTTGACCTATCGCCTAGGGGACATCGAGCGGGTGCCGCTGCCCGACGCTTCGGTCGACCTCGCGATCCTCAGCCAGGCCCTGCATCACGCCCGGCAGCCCCAGCGGGCGGTGGAGGAGGCTTTCCGGATCCTTCGGCCCGGCGGCCAGGTGCTCGTGCTGGACCTGAACGCCCACACCTTCGAACAGGCGCGCGAGCTCTACGCGGACGTCTGGCTCGGGTTTTCCGAGGGCACGCTGCACGGTTTCCTGAAGCAGGCAGGCTTTCAGAAAGTGGAGGTTAGTGTGGTGGCGCGCGAAGAGGCTGAGCCGGGCTTCGAGACGCTGCTGGCCAGCGGCCTCCGGCCGGAAGGAGCCGCGTCGTGACCGCCCGCCTCCGCCCCGGTTGGCTGGGAGCCATCGCGCTCCTCCTGACCTGGCCGGCGGTGGCTTCTGCGGCCGCGCAGCGCGAGGAGAGCGTGGAATTGGCCCCCGGGCGCCGCGTCACGATCGCGGTGCCGCCGGGCTTCAGGGTGGAGCGTCCGGCGGCGCCCGCGGCCCCGCCGCAACTCCGGTTGCAGGATGCCGCGGGCGGGGTCAGCCTCGAGCTCGCGTTCTTGCCGGATCCCGAGGGCCAAGCCGCGACGCCGCGGGCGCGCCGGGAGCGGATGGTGGAACTGTTCGAGGAGTACGTCGCCGGCTCCGTCGAGCAGGCGATGCGCTTTGAGGAACTCGAGCCCCGCCGCGGGGCCGGCACCTGGTGCCTCTTCACGGACCGCGCGCTCGTCGGCCGCGCCGAGTTGCCCCCGCACGAGTACCGGCTCCTCGCCGTCGGCGTGAAAGCTTGGCCCGGGGTGATGGTGGTGTTCCGACTGTTCAGCCAGGACGCGGCGGGACCTGCGCACCGAGCCGCTTGGAACGTGCTGCGGGAGAGCGTGGAAGAGCGCCCCGTACCGCTGCGCTGAAAGCTTTTTGCATCAAGCTGCGTAGTTTTTGACGTTTCCTTTACCATGTTCGGGATTGCGGATCGCGTTCCCGCGCTTTGGGTTCCGAGCGTCCCTGAGGGGGTATCCTGAGCCAACCTCGAGTCCTTCAAAATATGCGCCTCCCGCCGATCCGTTCCGTCTTCGCGACGCTAGTTGCTTTGTCAGCCGCCTCCGCGCTCCCCGCGCAGAACCAGCTCGCGCCCCTGATCCAAGCCGCTCGTTCCGAGCTGCGGATTCCGGATAAGTACATTGTGGTGCTGAAGTCTGGCGCCCAGGCTTCGGTCGTCGCCAGCCGCCACGGGGTGGTGGCCGAGAATACTTACGACTCCGCGGTGCAGGGATTTTCGGGCCGCCTGACCCTGCGCCAGCTCCTCGCCCTCGCCCTGGACCGTCAGATCGCCTACATCGAGGAGGATCAGGTGGTGCGGATCAGCAACGACACCGTCGCCCCTGGGATCCGCCGCATCGGCGCCGATCTGAATGCGAAGGCCCGCATCGATACCTCCAACCTGGAGAGCGTGAACGTCGATATCGCGATCATCGATACGGGAATCCAGCTTAAGCACCCGGATCTGAACGTGGTACAAAACGTGAGCTACGTCTCGGGTATCCGCACCGGCAACGATGACAATGGGCACGGGACCCACTGTGCGGGCATTGCCGCGGCGCGGGACAACAACGCCGGCGTCGTCGGGGTCGCTCCCGGCGCGCGGCTCTGGGCGGTTAAGGTTCTCGACCGGGCGGGAAGCGGTAGTTATTCGAATGTAATCAAGGGGGTGGATTACGTCACTCGGTATGCCTCTTCCATCGAGGTGGCCAATATGAGCCTCGGTGGACCTACGTCGGTCACCTTGAATAGCGCGATTGCCAATTCGGTCGCTCGCGGCGTGGTCTACGTGGTCGCGGCGGGGAACAGCAATGTCGACGCGTCGAGCTCCTCCCCGGCGAACAGTCCGGACGTCATTTGCGTGAGCGCGACCGTCGACACCGACGGTATCCCCGGCGGATTCGGCCCCGCGACGGGCTACGGCGCGGACGATACCTTTGCCTCGTTCAGCAACTACGGCGCGGTGGTCGATATCGCGGCGCCCGGCGTGAACATTCTTTCGACCTACATCGGCGGCCAGTATGCGACGATGAGCGGCACGAGCATGGCGGCTCCCCACGTCGCCGGTGCGGCTGGCCTGTACCTTGCGGGTCGGACCAAGCCCACCAACGCTACTGCCGCTGCCGCCGCCCGCGCAGCGATTGTTGCCGCCGGCCACCTGCAGAGCAGCCCCAGTGGCTTGAAGGGCGCGGACAAGGATGCTTCCCCGGAGCCCCTCCTGAACGCGACCAATCTCTGAGCGGTCTCTCGGACCAACTTTCAGCCGCCCCCTTCCGGGGCGGCTTTTTAGTGCCCGGCGATCGGCGCTCGGGGATCAGAGCACCTCGGCGAATGAGCGCCGTAGGAGCGAGAACAGCACCGCCCCCACCGCGCAGGCGCCGAGCCCCACGGCGTAGAGCTGCAGGAGCGGTTCCCACGGCATCGGTTCCTGCCAGAGGACCACGCGCCGGCTCAGGTCCAGGAGCCGCAGCAGGGGGTTATGCCAGAGGAAACCGAGCTCCGCCGGAATTTTGGTCGGCGGATACATCACGGCGGAGGCAAAGAGGAGGGCGGTCGAAACAAAGGGCGTGACCTGGCCCAGATCGCGCACGAAGACCCCGATCGCCGCCAAGGCCCACGCCACGCCCAAGGCCAGGAGCAGCAGCGGCAGGACCAGCACCGGCAACCAGAGCACCCCCGCCGAGAGTCCGACCGTGGAGAAAGCCGCGCCGACCAGCACCAGCGCGAGCCCGGCCGCGAGATGGAACAGCGTGGCGCCGAGGTGGGCCACCGGCAGCGCCTCGAGCGGGAAGACCACCTTCTTGACGAAGTTGGGGTTGGCCACGATCACGCCCGGCGCCCACGCCAAGGTCTCCGAAAACGCGTGGAACAGGGTCAACCCCAGGAAGAGCGCGAGGGAGAAATCGAGGTGCGTCTCCCCCGGCACCACCCCGAAGCGCTGACCGTAGATCAGGCCGAAGACGACGAAGTAGAGCGCCAGCATCGAGAGGGGCGTCAGCAGCGCCCAGATCGGCCCGAGCCGGCTCCCGCGGTGGCGCAACTCGATGTTGCGGCGCGTGAACTGCCAGACCAGCCCGCGCCGGGTCCACAACCCCGCGACCATCCGCGTGGGTTCAAGGATCAGTGCCTGCACCAGAGGTCCGGCCATGGTTGCGGTCAAGGGGGATGGCCGGGCAGGGCGCGGAGGCAACCTTCAACCGCCGCGGGCGCCACGAAGGATAACGCGCAGGCCTCGTCGTTAATCCCGTGGCTGATTACCCAGCGCCCCCCGCTGAACGCCGCACCGCAGGGATAGATCACCTCATTTACGGCGGGGTTGAGCCTTGGATGCTCGCGCCGCGCACGCCGCTCGCGGGCGAGATCCAGTGGCACGGCGGGGCCCGCGAGCGGCGCAAAATCCGGGCCGGCGCGGAAGCAGTAGACGCCGACCTGGTAGCAATAGCCGGCCGCATCGTCGTGGACCGAATGGCAGAACGACCAGAACCGCCCCGCGTGCCACACCGGGGGCGCTCCACCCCGCAGGCCTCCGTGCGCCGCGGGGTAGCCAGGCAGCTCCCACGTGGTGGTGGCCGCTTCGTCGCAGACCACCGGACCCTCGCCGGCCAGCGAGAGCCGGAGCACGCGATGCGGGATGACGGAGTAGACCGCGTGGAGGTGGCCCTCGGGGGTGGCGAACGCGGACCAGTTCTTCTCCAGCGGTCGCCGGGGACCGGTGAGCTTAAGTTCACGCGCTCGGCCCGCGGGGAGCAGGGTGCGTGGATTCACCTCCTGCAAGAACTGGTGGTTGTGCGGCTCGTGCCAGCCCGAGTTCCAGTACACGAAGACGCGTCCGCCCCAGCGGTGCAGGCGGGGATCCGCCAGCCAGGTGCGGGCCACGGGCGAAAGCGTGGGATCGTCCGGAAACACGACGGCGTCCGAAAACGCGACCGGCGAGCCCGGGATGACTTGGAACGCCGCGTCGAGCCGGCAGCAGGCCAGGCGGCGCAGCCCGTCTCCCAGCACCACCCGGTAGGCGAGGATCCAGCCCGAGCCGTCGGCGAGCAGGCCCGGATTGAAGGCGCGCACCGGACCGGGCAGGGCGCGCCACGCGGTGGGCAGCAATTGATCCGCGGGCAGTTCCCGGCACTCGTGCTCCGCCACGCCCGTCATTGCGCGAAGAACTCCCGCACCGCGGCGCACACGTGCTCGATCTGCTCCTCCGTGTGATGGGGGCCGATGGGCAGGCTGAGCACCTCGGCGGCCAGCTGCTCGGCGAGAGGAAAGTCTCCTGACCGCCAGCCGGTGGCGGCGTACGCCGGCGTGAGGTGGGGCGGCACCGGGTAGTGGATCTGCGTGCCGACGCCTGCGGCCGTGAGGTGGCGCTGCAACGCGTCGCGGCGCGCGGTGCGCACCACGAACAAGTGCCAGACCGGTTCGGCGCCGGGCGGGGTCCAAGGCAAGGTCAGGCCGGAGATCCCGGCGAGTTGCTCTTGGTAGCGGGCCGCGAGGCGGACGCGCCGGGCATTCCACGGCCCGAGGTGGGGCAGTTTCACCCGCAAGAATGCTGCCTGCAGCTCGCTCAGCCGGGAATTGAGCCCTTGGAACTCGTGCTGGTAGCGCACCTTCGAGCCGTAATTGCGCAAGTGGCGCAGCCGCTCGGCCAGGGCGTCGTCGTCGGTCGTGACCGCGCCGGCATCCGCCAGTGCGCCCAGGTTCTTGCTGGGATAGAAGCTGAACGCCGCGGCGTGGCCGAGGGCGCCTACCGCCTTGCCGCCGAGCCGGGCGCCGTGGGCCTGGGCGGCGTCCTCGAGGACCAACAGCCCGCGCGGGGCGGCGAGCGCGTGCAGCGCCGCGGTGTCGGCGGGCAGGCCGTAAAGGTGGATGGGTAAAATCGCGCGCGTGCGGGGTGTCAGCAAGGCGGCGACGCGTGCGGGATCGAGGTTGTAGGTGCGCGGGTCGGGCTCGCACGGCACCGGCCGGGCCCCGACTTGGGACACCGCCAGCCAGGTGGCGATGTAGCCGTTGGCGGGGACGATCACCTCGTCCCCGGCGCCGATCCCGCGGGCGAGGAGGACCAGTTGCAGCGCCTCGAGGCCGTTGGCGACGCCGATGCAGTGGCGGGTCCCGACGCTGGCGGCGAATTCCGCCTCGAAGGCTTCCAGCTCACGCCCGAGCAGGAACCAGCCGGAGTCGAGCACCCGTCGGTATGCGGCGTCCAGTTCGGCACGGAGCTCCGCCGTGGGTGGCTTGAGGTCCAAGAGGGGCACTTGCATCGCCGAAGAGTGGAGGATTTTCCGCGCCGGTGGCGAGGAAACGCCGGCGGGCGCGCAGGCGGGAGAAACCTGTTGCAAAGGCCCCTGAAATCCCGCGCTTTGGCCGCGCTTCACCCCCGTGCCGATCTTCCACCGCGTACTGCCTTCCCGCTGGGCCCGCGCCACGCTGCTGGCGTGGGTCGGCCTAGGCGTCGCCGGGCTTCGCGGCGCCGCGGTGCCGGACGTGACCGGAACCCTGCCCGAGCACCACTTGCCTGCCCTGCGTGACCTGCTGGCGACGGCCGGTCGGCGCTCACCCCAGCTGCTGGCCCAGGATCTTGAGCGCATTTTGGCCGGCATCCGGATCCAGAGCACGGACGCGCAGCGGCTCCCCAACGCCGGGGGCGGCCTCAGCTACGCGATCAACCAGACGGCGATCTCTTCGAACACCAGCTCCCAGACGCGCGACAGCGGTGGGTTCTACAATCTAGGGGTCACGCAGCCGCTGTACCATTGGGGGGCGCTGCAGAACCAGAGCGCCTCCGTGCGCATCAATGCGCTCATCGCGCAAAAGTCGTTCGCGCAGGCCGCGCGCGACCTCCGGGTCGTCATCCGGCGGGCCTTCCTTGGCCTCGTCGCGGAGAAGGCGCGGGTCACCGCGGTGGCGGAGACGGTCCGCCTGGTTGCCGCTGAGGTGGCGGTGCTCGAGGAGAAGAAGACCCGAGGCGTGGCCTCGGCGGCGGCCCTCGAGGGGGAGAAGCTCCGTCTGCGGGAGGTGCGCCTCGACCACGATCGGCTGGCCGCCGAATTCGAGGCCAACCGTGGCCGCCTCGCCCGCCTGGCGGGCGCGCCGGAATTGCCCGAGTCCGCGATCCCGGATGCCCTCCCCGCGACACTCCCCTCGGCGGAGCTGGCCGCCGCCGTCGCTGCGACCGCCCTCCGCGATGGCGCCCGCAGCACGCTCGAATATGAGATCCACGACCTGCGGCTGAAGGACGCGCTGTTGCGGCACGAGATCGAAAAGGTCCGCCTGCGTCCTAAATTCTACCTCAGTGCCGGCGCCAGCCTCGAGAACTCCACCAACGTCAATGACAACACGGTGAACCAGCAGGGAGTGCAGCGGCGCACGGTCAGCGTCTTCGCCCAGTGGTCGATCTTCGACGGCTTCGCCACCCGCGCCGCGGTCCGCGAGGCGGTTGCCGGCCGCCGCGCCCAGGAACGCCGCGCCGAGGCCGAGATCGAGGCCTTGCTCCAGAATATCCAGCTGCTTGAGCGCGGGCTTCGGCTCGACGCGGAACAGGTCGCGTTGGCCGAGATCCGGCTCGGCATCGCCACCGAGGGCAGCCGCGTCATTGCCCGCGAGGTCGAGCTCGGCAACGCGCCCCGCGGCGACCTCGAGCGCGCCCGCGCCGGGATCCTCCAGGCCGAAATCCGGCTGCAAGAGTCCCGCGCCCTGCTGCTCTCCCGCTGGGCCGAATTGGTTGCCCTTGCGGGGGCCGAGCCCAACCTCTGAGCGAGTTTCTCCCGCCGATGTCCACGTCTCCCCGTAGCGGTCGCCGCCTCCTGCTGCTGGCGCTCGTCCTCGCCCTCGCCGCCGGGGGCGCCTTCGCCTTCCTGCAAGGCGCCCGCGCCACCGCGCGCGTCAAGGCCGCCAACCGCGATACCGCGATCGACGCTGTCACCGGAAG
>JBEDEF010000278.1:0-9327 GCA_041175845.1 Verrucomicrobiota bacterium | reverse complement strand
TCCGCGACTTCTCGAAGCTGACCTCCAGCTCGTACACCACGACCAATTTCGGCGCCCCCGCCAATCCCAGCATCCGCGGCCAGACCGCCGACCTCTTCATCAACGGCGTCCGGGGCCGGATCACCTCCAACGGCAACGGCCTCCCGCTGAACTTCAACTCGGTCGAGTCCGTCAACATTGTGAAGGGACCGGCGACCGCCGTGCAGGGTGCCTCGATGTACGTGGGCGGCTTCGTCGATCTGGTTACGAAGCGGCCCTACTTCGATGCGACCAAGGGCTCGGTCAGCGTCACGCTGGGGTCCGACGACCAGCGGGAATGGACCGTGGACCTCGGCGGCCCGCTGTCGCGCACCGCGGCCTACCGGGTGAGCTATTCGGGGCAGGACAGCCGGGGCTACTGGGAAAACTACTTCAACCGGAATCATTCCCTCTACGGCGCCCTCACGCTGCGGCCGACCCAGGGGTACGAGCTCTTCCTCAGCGGGTCCGCCTCCCGCTATCACTACACCGAAAACTGGGGCATCAACCGTCCCACGCAGGACCTCATCGACAAGGGCCTTTACCTGACCGGGGTGAACAGCAACGCCGCCCCGGACTTTGCCCGCTATCCGCTGGGCTATGCGGACGCCCGCGGCAATCCGATCACCTTCACCAATCTGGCGACCATCGGCGGGCCCGCGGCGCCGGTCTCGGATCCGCAGAACTCGCGCTGGGTGACCTCCGGGTTCCCGGCCGGCAACCGAGTGGTTTTCGGACCGGCCGTGAAGCTCGACCGCCGGAAGCGCCTGCTCAAGCCGGGCGACGACTCGCGCGGCGTGGAATACAACGCGCAGGCCATCCAGACCCTGACTCTCAGCCCGACCTTCAAGGTCGTGAACAACACCTACTGGAGCTACACCAGCCGGGATACCCTCAGCTCCTATTATTATTCCGAGATCATCGATCCCTCCTGGTTCGCCCAAAACCGGACCGAGTTAATCGTCACCGGGAAGTCCGGGACGCTGAATTCCGGCTTCGACCTACGTTACCAGCGGACCAAGGCCTACGACGACTACTTCTTTGAACCGGCCAATGTCTGGGACATCACGCGCGACACCAATTTCATCGACGTCTACCGCTCGGCGACGTTCCCCAATCCGTTCACCAGCCTGCCCGTTCCGGGCTGGCCCGGGCGCTACGCCACGGATGGCATCACCAACGGCGACACCAATGACAGCCGGGGCACGACCGTCGGCGTGTTCACCCAGGGGACCCGCCGGTTCGGGGAAACCCTGAACCTCGTGCTGGGCGGCCGCCTCGACCGGTTCTCCGCCCGGGTACGGGAGCCGTTGCTTGCCAGCCACCCCACGGCATCGATCGCGGTCTGGGTGCCGAACTGGAACGCCAGCGTCGTCTACAAGACGTCCCCGACGGCCAGCCTCTACGCCACGTACAATTTCAGCCGCAACACCTCCGGAGCGGTCGGCAACGGGGGAGGCATCACCGGCTGGAACGCGGCGGGCACGGCCCTCTTCAAGGACAACTTCCTCCAACCCAGCGAATTGGTGGAGCTCGGCACCAAGTACGCCCTGATGCAGAGCCGCGTGTTCCTGAACTTCGCGGTCTTCGACCAGCGCCGGACCTTCAAGAGCACCAGCAGCACCATCATCCAGAGCTTCCGCTCCAAGGGCTTTGAGGCGGAGATGAACTACCAGCCGAATAAGCGGCTCTACGGCACCCTCTCCTACTCCGCCGTCGACGCGCGCTCCTCCGCCGGCTTCCAGTCGGATGGCGGGGTGGGTCAGTTCTTTAATTCCAAGTCGACCGAGGGCCGGGTATCCGGCCTGCCGCGTCACCTGTTCAACGCCCTCGCCTCCTACACCTTCGACAGCGGCTGGGGCTTCAACGCCAACGCCCTCATCACCAGCCCGATCAACAACAATTTCGCCGGCACCCTCGTGATCCCGACGCAGCATCAGATCGACGCCGGCATTTCGTACACCCGCAAGACCTGGAGCGCGCGACTCATCCTCAGCAATCTGACGAACCAGAAGAACTGGGCGCCGCCCAACGCGGTCTACGGCAACGCATCCATCCTTCCCCTGCCGGGCACCCAGTTCCAGTTGAACCTTAAGTACAACTTCTGAGCGGGAACGAAGTGCCTTGATCCGAGGGCCGGCGCGCGCCGGCCCTTTTTATTTGCCCACGGGTTGGGAGCGACGACCGCACGCCTCTGCTCAAATTTCTCCCCGCCCAACGGCATGTGTCGGACTTGAGAGTACGGCCGCAAAGGGCGCCGATCCGTGCCACGCGTACGGAAGGGCCCAGTCCGATCAAACCCTGTGGTTCGCCGTCCCCCGCACGGCATGGGCAGTGGCAACGTTAAGACCATGAAAGCCGCGAGACGGAGCGCCGATTGGCGACCACCCAGGTTCACGCCACCAGACCAGATCCCGCAGCGTTTGGCGCAGGCCCGCCACGCGCGGACCGTTCCGGTTGCTCGCACCGCCCGCCGCCGCCGGTCAGCGGAAGGGACCCCAATGGAAGAACTGCGCGAGAAAGATGACCGCCAACGCGTACCCCACCGCGTTCAGCCGCCGCGGGGAACCCGTCCCCAGGGCGAGCACTGCCGCGGCGATCAGCCCGAGGCCGATGCCCTCTGCGATGCTGAACATCAGGGGTATCGCGAGCAAAGTCAGCACGGCCGGGAGGGCCTCGCGGAAGTCACCTAGGTCGATCTCGGCGACCGATTGAATCATCAACACGCCCACGATCACCAGCGCCGGGGCCGTGGCCGCGGCAGGCACCATGAGGATCAGCGGGGACAGGAACAACGCGCCCAGCATCAGCAGGGCCGTGGTCAAACTGGTCAGGCCGGTTCGCCCGCCCGCCGCCACGCCCGAGGCGGACTCGATGTAGCTCACGACCGTGGACGTCCCGGCGACCGCGCTGAGGAGGGTCGCCAGCGAGTCGGCGACCAGCGCCCGTCCCGCCCGGGGCAGCGTTCCGTCCGGCCGCAGCAGGCCGGCGCGCTTGGTCACGCCGATCAGCGTCCCGATGTTGTCGAACAGATCGACGAGGAGCAGCGTGAGGATGAGCGGCAGCGCGAGGAGGAAGCCGTTGAGGTTCCCGAGAAAACCGAAGGAAAGCTTGAAGAAAACCGGCTCCGGTGAGGCGGGCAGGCCCACGATGGCCGCGGGCAGCTGGGTGACGGTCTTGCCCGCACCCGCCGAGGTGAACAGGCCCGCGACCGTGACCACCAGCATCCCGATCACGATCGCCCCGGGGACCCGCCGCGCGAGCAGCACCCCGGTGAGGCCGATCCCGAGGAGGCACAAGGCCGCCGGGCCCGCGGCGAGGTCGCCGTGCGCGACCAGCGTCGCGGGATTCGCCACGATCACGCCGGCGTTCTTGAGGCCGATGAAGGCGATGAAGAGGCCGATGCCGGCGGTGATCGCGAGCTTCAGCGAATGCGGAATGGCCGCGATGATCCGCTCCCGCCATCCCGTCAGCGACAGCGCCAGGAAGATCACCCCGTTCACGAAGACCATCCCGAGGGCCTCGCTCCACGGCACCCCCTTGCCGAGGACGATGGTGAAGGTGAAGAAGGCGTTGATGCCCATCCCGGGCGCCAGCGCGATCGGGTAATTGGTCAGCAAGGCCATCAATGCGGTGGCGAGCGCGGCGGTCACGGCGGTGACCGTGACCAGCGCGGCCTGATCCATCCCCGCGTTGGCGAGGATCGCGGGGTTCACGGCGAGGATGTAGGCCATCGCCGCGAAGGTGGTCAGGCCGGCCTGCAGTTCGCGCGCGACCGTCGTCTGGTTTTCCTTCAGTTTGAACAGGGATTCGAGCATCGGGGGATGGGACGGACGTGGGAGCGGAGAAAGACCGCCGGGGCGGAGCAAAGCTATTCTGATGCCAAGTCAGGAAAAAACTTCAGCCGCTGGCACCGCGGCTGCTAGATGGCCGGCGCCGCATGCCCACCCGTCGCTTCCGCCCTCGCCTGACCTCCCTTGCGCTCCGCCTGGCCTTGCTGGCGCCCCTCCTGCTCCCGGCGTTGCGCGCCGCGGAGAGCGGCGGAGCTCCCCTCCTCGCGCTGTGCGCCGCCTACCCGCCGGAATTGGCGGCGCTGCGCGCGGAGTTCGGGGTTCAACCCGAGCGCGGTTTCACCGAAACTCGCATCAAGGGCCTGACCTTCTGGCGGGGACGCGTCGGGCGCCACGAGGTAGTGCTCTTCCGCACCGGCGTCAGCCTGGTGAACGCCGCCTACCAACTGCAGCTCGCCCTTGAGCGGTTCCCGATCACGGCCGTCCTCTTTGCGGGCGTAGCGGGGGGCGTGGATCCCTCGCTGCAGGTCGGCGATGTCGTGATTCCCGAACGCTGGGCCTACCACGCGGAGGCGGCCTATTTGAACCCGGACGGCAAAGGCGGCCACGTGCTCCCGCCGTTCCTGCGCCCCAAGGTCGAGAACTTCGGGATGATCTTCCCCAACGAAGTCGCCGCGATGCGCGAGGGGGAAGCGGATTTCACGCGGATCCCCGCGTTTCCCGCCGATCCCGCGCTGTTGGCCGCCGCGCGGCGCGCCGTGACCAAGCTGCCCGCGCTCCGTGCCGGCGGCCGGACCGTGGCGGTGAGCGTCGGCGGCACCGGGGTGGCCGGCCCGGTCTTCCTGGACCACGCCGACTACCGCGAGTGGGTTTTCCGGGTGTGGCAGGCGCGCTGCGCCGACATGGAATCGACCGCACTGGCCCACGTCGCCTGGTCCAATCAGGTGCCGATCTTGATCGTGCGGGGCTTGAGCGACCTCGCCGGGGCCCAGCGCGGCGCGAACCCCATCGATACCCACGAGGCCCCCGTCTCCGGCGTCGCCGCCCGGGTACTGCGGGCGGTCGTGGAGGAACTTTGATTCCCGCTGACCGCTCTCCGCTGCGCCTGTCGTTCCGCGCGCGAACTACGGCTAAGCGCCGAGGCCCGCGGCCCGACGGTCTTGGCTAAAAATGAGTCGGAAACGAGCGGCGGGCCGCGGCGGGTCAGCGATTCGCCACGGTGGTGGCCAGAGGCAATCCATCGCAGAACTCCAGCGCCGCCTTGGCGACGGAAGCCAGCGGAGAGGCGGCTTGACGGGTCGGGCCCGGGATTGCGCTCACCGCGATTCCCGCGACCCCCAGCGAGCGCAGGTCGTTGATCTCTAGCAGCGCCACTCCCGTGCCGCTCGGCGCGGAGACGTGGGCCGTGTAGTTGCCCGGGGGCAGGACCACGACGAGCGCGGCCTCCAGCGGATTGACCGGCACTCCGGGAATCCGCGAGAGCTCCGAGCCCGCGGCGATCGCGCCGACGTCCTCGTTGAACGCGATGAGGCGGCCCGCGGAATCGTACAGTTCAAGGCGGGGGTTGGCCACGGCGCCGGTGACACCGAAGGCCGTGAGCGAGGGCCCCTTGGCCGTGATCAAGGTGCGGACCGGCTCCGTGCCGCTGATGCTGAGGCCACCGATGAGGACCTGGTCACCGGCGCCCGCCACTCCGCGGATCGAGAGATTGCCATAGCGGGCGCTCGGCAGCTCGTTCGAGACGGTGATTTGGCCACGGAGTTGGCCACCGGTGAACGCCTGGCTGTGGTAATTGAGGTACGTTCCGCCGGTCAACAGGGCCACCGGGTCGCCGACGTACGGGATGTCGTGCGAACCGGAAATATGACCGTTCGACGAACTGTAGGCGCCCGCCGTCGCGCTCGTGCCGAGCTGGGTCCGGGCCGGTCCGCTGGCGCCCGGAGCGCCCTCGTGGATGTGGGAGTTGGTGAAGACGCTGGAGAAGAGGAAGAGCGAGTGACGGATGCTGATGGTGCCAGCCCCGGGATCGTAGGACAGGACCGCAGCGCCGAAATTATTAACGCTGGAGAAGTTTAACGCCGGGAAAGCCGCGGCCTCCTGCGCAACGTCGAGCTTGGCCACCAGCCGGACCGGCCGCGCGATCAACTGCCCGCGCACTTCCCCGCCGGGGAACTGCGCCGAGTGAAAGTTCAGGTAGGCTCCGCCCTGCAGCAGCTTCAGCTTGGCGCCGCCGTAGCTGAGACTACGGAAGTTCCCCGTCAGCGAGTTCCCGCTTCGCGTGTAAACCGCCTCCGCGCCCAGATTGGTGACCACTCCGCCGTTCGTTCCCGCCGGTGCCTCGTGAATGTGCGATGCCGTGGCGGTGTTCGTCATCCCGTTGATCGAGACGATCAGATCAAAGGTGTTGGCGCGCACGTCATACAGCATGATGGCGGTGCCCGTGGCCGGGGAGGCGTTCACGGGGACCTCTTGGGCGGCATTGATGGTGGCGCGGAACTCCACGACCTGGGCGCGGAGGGTGACGGTCAGGGCGCAGAGGGCACCCGCGATGACGAGGCGGAGAAGGGAGGCGATGGGCATGGGGAAATGAAGAACCTGACCGTTGGGGTGGGAACTAACGAAGGGGAACAAGGAACCATTGCCAGACGCCAGCAAGCGCCCGCGGTGGAATTGCCGCCCGGCACAGGAACCAACCAAGTTACGCACAATTCACGGTTCCTCGTCCAAGAGGCCGGCCTTCTTCTTCCGCTTGGCCTCCGCCTTGTCCAAGCTCGGAGCCGGCAGCAGTTTCACCCGCTCGAGCCTATCACCGAGGTGACTGGCCTCCGCCACGGGGCGGGCGAGCGGCCCGCTTTCCCCGAGCAGGTGCATCCGACGATAGAGGTGGGCATCCGCCGCGGTCCGCGACGAGGCCAGCAGCAACGCGTCCGGATGGGCATTCGCGAGCAGCGCGGACAAGCGGAAGGTCCGGTCGGAAGAGACGAGCAGCGGAGCGCCCCGGGCCCACGTGCGCCCGCCATCGCTGGTATTCCACCAGCCGAGCTCCGTTCCGGCGTCGGTGGTCACTTGCAGCAGCATCCGCACCCTTTCCGGGGTCTCGATGATGAAGTCTCCGTCGGACACCCGACCCGCACCGGCGCCGACGGCGACCGGCGGCAGCCAGTGTTGCCCATCCCAGCGGTAGTAACGCACCTCCCGGGCAACGGGAAACACCACGTGGGGGTACCCCAACGCATCCACCCGGCAGGTGCCGTGGGAAGCGCTCAGCGAACCGGTCGCCTCAATGAGCGTCTGCGCGTCCGCCGATTCCTTGGTAACGGGCAGCGTGAGCGGCTGGCCCTGCACGTTGGTCCATCGGCCGGCGACCGCATCGAAGCGCATGTGGTACGTGTTCTGGCGATGCGAGGAGTGCCGCGGGTTGGCGCAGGGATGATAAACGTAGGAGGCGGTGATCGTGTCGCCCTGACCGCGCTCGAACCAGGCGTACCAGGCATCATGCACCGCGGGATCGGCGGAACCGTGCTTGTGCCGCAGCACCGAGACCGGCGCGGAGAAGGTGCGGCCGTCATCCACGGACTTCTGGAAGACCCAATCGCTCCGGTGCCCTCCGTGGCGATAAAACAGGTAGAGGTCCCCGTTGGAAAGCTTCACCCACTGGCTGTAGGTGCCGAAGGGCGGGAGATTGTCGATGACCCGCCAACTGGAAATGTCCAGCGGGCGCTCCGAGACCACGTGCGTCATCTTCCCCTTGGTGCCCATGAAGAACTCGCCGAGTGGGTTCGGACCGTGACGCGGATCCCCGCCGTGGGCGCCGAAGACCACGTGAATATAGCCCAGGCGGTCGACGACGAGGGCTGGCTTGCCGTGGTTATCGAGCTCCGCCGGGTCGATCTGATCGGGCGATTTTCCCATGGGATTGACCCCGGCCTGCACCGGTCCAATCCAACGGGCGGTCGCGTGCACGTAGGCCGCCACATAGGGGTCCTCATGCGGTCCCTGGTAAGCCACGTAGGTGACGCCCGCATGGTGCTCCCCGGCCGGGTGCTGCAGCGAGCTCACGGGGTTGCCGTAGCCGTTGTCGCTGAAGTACGGCACCTCCGCTGACGCGGCGCTCAGGACGGAGGCAAAGGTCACCAGAAGGCCGACGAGCGCGAGGGGGAGCAACAGAAGACGGAGCATGGCTTAGTTGCTGGCGGGAGGCCGCTCCAACCGCCCGCCCAACTCGAGGAGGCGGGCGCGCAATCGCGGGTAGTCGACACGCTGGACCGCGATCCGGCCGGCAAACGCCAAGGCCGCGCCCACGCCGGCGGCTTCGGCCAAGGCCATCCAAACGGGCTCCATCCGGATCGAGGTCATCGCGATGTGGCTGGCGGAACAACAGACGGGGACGAGCAAGTTGCGGCACTCACGCTCCAGGGGGGTGATCGCCCGGTAGGGGATCTTGTAGATCCCGCGGTGCTTTTCCTCGAGGTAGAGCATCGAGAATTCCCCGCCCTGCAGCGCGACCTGCCCGTGGAGTGGGTGCGTCGCGTAGGGCCAGTCGTCCACCCCGTAGGAGGCTAGCCCGACGGAGTCGCCCGGATCGGTCAGCCCCTCGAGGTCCCGCTGGGTGACGACGTAGCCCGAGACCATCCGGCGCGCCTCGCGCACGTACAGCTGGTGCGGCCAGCCCTCCGTGTCATCGAACTGCCCCGGGGCGAAGCCGACGGCCCGCGCGCGGATCCTGAGCTTTTCGGGCGCGGCGGGATCCGTGCGGAGAAAATGGGTCATCCCGCGCATGTAGTCCTGATGAAACCGCCAGATCCGCGCGCGCGTCGGCCAATCCCCGTCCGGGTAACCGGCATTGCAGCCGTAGACCGTGGGAGCGATCAGGCTCCGCGTGAGATTGCCGGTGGCGGGGGTATGGACGCCGCCCGGGGTCGGCTCATACACGCCGAGCTTCCGCATCCGGCGACCGTCGAGGTTGATGCCCTGGATGAAGGCGCGGCGAAAGACCTCGAATGTGCGCGGATCGTAATCTTCGGGGGGGCCGAGGGGGATTTGGTCCCGGTCGAGGGAGAACTTCCAGCGGAACCCGTAGCCCATGGTGAGCTGGTCGGCCGTGCCCAGCGGACCCGGCATGTGGTCCTGCAGCAGCGGCAGCAGGCCGCTGCGCGGGTCGCCGGGGCGGACGTAGGGATCGATCGGGTAGACGGCCATCGGGGGACGCACGCCGGCGAGGGACTCGCCGTACTGCTCCCGGGATTCCCGGCCGAACGTATGGCTGACCCCTGCCCTGGCGAGGAGGTCGCCCTCGTAGGAGCAGTCGATGAACACCTGCGCACTGACGCTGACCGCCGAGGCCTGGCGGGGTTCGCCCGTGGGACAGCCGCGGCGATCCGGCGGCGCGTGATCGAGCACGATGGAGGTGATCGCCCCGTCCTCCTTCCGCACCGCGGCCACCCGGTGCTCGTAGAGGATCTCGACGCCGTTTTCCCGCGCGAGCTCCGCGAATCTCCGCCGGTATTCGGGATCGGAA
>JBEDEF010000277.1:0-2821 GCA_041175845.1 Verrucomicrobiota bacterium | reverse complement strand
CGCCTCGACCGCCCCGGCGGCGAGCAAGGCACTGACCTTCGGCCTCGCCGGGATCGTCCTGACCGCGCTGGGCCTGTTCGTTTCCGGTGCGAAGGTCGTCGCCCATTCTTGGCTGGTGGGCGTCACCTACTGGACCGCGATCGCGGTCGGGATGCTGCTGCTGGTGCTCATCCACCACATCTTCGACGCCTCCTGGTCGACCGTCATCCGCCGGCAATTCGAGCACGGTCTGGCCGCCTTCAAGTGGCTGGGCCTGCTGTTCCTGCCCCTCCTGCTCGCCACGTTCCTGTATGACCGCGACCTGATCTGGCCGTGGCTCGACCTGAACCGCGAAATCCACGGGGGCCACACCGTCGGCCACGACCCACTGTACCTGAAGAAGGCCGCGTTTCTGAACTCCGGGATGTTAATCGGGATGACGATCGCGTTCTTCGCGAGCTGGATCTGGCTCTCCTCCCGCCTGCGGCGCGCCTCCTTTACCCAGGATCAGGACGGCTCCCTTGGCTGGACCCGCCATAACCGGGTGACGGCCGCCATTGGCCTCCCGATCGCGGCCCTGACGCTCACCTTCGCCGCGATCTATTGGATTAAGTCTCTCGAGTACCACTGGTTCTCGACGATGTACGGCGTCTGGTTCTTCGCCAACTGCGTGCGCGGGGCGCTCTCCTTTGGCGTGATCATTATGGTCTGGCTGTGGCAGCGCGGGGATTACAAGGGCATCCTCAACACGAATCATTTCCATAGCATCGGGATGCTGATGCTGGCCTTCACGGTCTTCTGGGCCTACGTCACGTTCTCCCAGTACTTCCTGATCTGGAACGCCAACGTGCCCGAGGAGACCTTCTGGTACAACCTGCGCGAGATTAACCACGACGGCGCCTCGAACCAGTGGAAGTGGGTCGGCATCTTCGGGATCCTGTTCGGTCACTTCTTCATCCCGTTCTTCTTCCTGCTCTCCTATCGCTTTAAGGTCACTCCCCACATCCTCCGTCGCATCGCGATCTGGATCCTGGCGATCATCCTCCTCGACCTCTGCTACAACATTATGCCGGCGCTGAAGGATTCGCACGGCGACGCGCTCCCCCTGCTCTCGTTGAACTTGCTCTGGATCCTGACCTCCGTGGTCGGGGTCGGCGGGATCTGCGTCTGGGCCTACCTCCGGAGCTTCGGCACCGCCAAACTCATCCCGATCCGCGACCCGCGCATCGGCGAAAGCCTCACCCACCATGAGTGACCCCCGCGTCAGCCCGGCCCGGCCGGTTTCGCTCTTCACGATCATCCTGCTCCTCGGGGTGTTCTCGGCCTTCCTCCTCACCGTGCGGTACTTCTACCGCCCGGCCCCGGCGAGCGCCTATAATGCGGCGCCGGAAGGCTTGCCGAAGGATCTGGAGTGGCGCGCTACCGCCGAGGCCCGCCGCAAGGCCCTCACGGACCTGCGCGCCGCCGAGGCCACCCAGACCACCAGCTACGCCTGGATCGACAAGGACAAGGGCGTGGTCCAGCTGCCGCTGGAGCGCGCGATGGAGCTCACCGTAAAGCAGTACGGAGCGAAGAAATAACCGCCCGCCAACCTCCGACCGAGATGTCTTATCCCCCGACCAAAGCCTCCGCGGCGGAAGTCAGCCCCTTCGACGCTCCCGCGCGGTGGCCGCTGGCCCTGCTCGCTGGCTCCGCCCTGGTGTGGCTCGTCCTCAGCAGCCTGCTGGCGCTGGTGACTTCCATCCAGCTGCACACCCCCTCCTTTCTGGCGGACTGCTCGGCCCTTACCCACGGGCGCGCGCAGGCCCTGCGGGAGACGGCCTTCCTGTACGGTTGGGCGGGCAACGCCGGCGTTGGCCTTGGGCTTTGGATTCTCGGCCGCCTCGGCGGCCATCCCCTCCGCGCCCTCAACTGGGCCGTCGTGGGCACCGTCTTCTGGAACCTCGGCCTGCTGGCCGGGATGGTCGGGATCGCCACCGGCTCGATGACCGGCTTCGCCGGCCTGCAAGTTCCCCGCGCCGTGCAACCGGTGCTGGTTGCGGCCTTCTGCGCGATGGCGCTCCCCGGCGTGCTGGCGTGGGCCGGGCGCAAGCGGGAGGGCACTTATGCCGCCCAATGGTACGCGGCCGCCGCCCTTTTCCTGCTGCCGTGGTTCTGGACCGCCACCCAAGCGGTCCTCCTCTGGTCCCCGCTGCGCGGGGTGGTCCAGACGATTGCCGCCTCCTGGCACACCCAAAGCCTCGTCTCGCTGTGGTTGATGCCCCTCGCGCTGGCCGCCGCCTACTACATCGTGCCGAAGCAAACGGGGAAGTTGCTGCCGGGCTATGAATCGGCGCCGCTCGCCTTCTGGACCCTCATCGTGTGCGGCGGTTGGAGCTTTGGCCGCCACCTGATCGGCGGTCCGGTCCCGGCCTGGATCCCGACGATGGCGGTCGTCGCGCAGTGCCTCCTCCTCTTTCACTTCCTCGTGGTGGCCTTGAACTTCCGCCAAGTGTTCGCGGGCGGCAGCCTGACGCTACAGTACCTGCGCTTTGGACTGGTCGCCTATCTTCTGACCGGCCTGCTCGAGACGATCACCTCCTTCCGCGGGGCGGCTGCGCACACCCAGTTCACGCTGCTGGTGCCGGCGATGGATCAGCTCGCGCTGCACGGCGCCCTCTCGATGTTCCTGTTCGGCGGACTGGTGTATCAGTTCCCGCGGATCATCGGCCGCGATTGGACGCTGCCCACGTTCGTTTCCGGCCACGCCAGCCTGTATATGCTCGGCGTGGTGATCTCGGTCTTGTCCTTGGGTTGGGCCGGACTCGCCCAGGACGCCCTGCTGAACCACTCCCAGACGCCC
>JBEDEF010000276.1:0-3729 GCA_041175845.1 Verrucomicrobiota bacterium | reverse complement strand
AGACCGGTTCCATCCGGATGGAGCCGTAGGCGGCGTGGGTCGAGGAGAGGCACACGGGCACGAGCAGGTTGTCCGCCTCGGTCCGGAGCGGCAGCAGGGCCCGGTAGCTCAGCGGGAAGGCCCGGATGTTCTCCAGGAAGTGCCCCTCGACCCGCAGGCGTCCCTCCGCGTCGGCGTAGAAGCCCACGACGTGCGAATCGAGGGCGTACGAGGCGAACGTGACCGGATCGGGCACCGTCGTCCGCCGCCGCGCGTCGTGTTCCGTGATCACGTATTCGCCGCGCAGCCGCCGCGCCTCGCGCACGTACAACTGAAAGGGCCAGTGGCCGGTGGCGGCGAACTCGTCGCGGGCGAGGCCCCAGCGTCCGACCTCGGCGCGGGTCGCGGCGGGCACGCGCGGGTCGTGGGCGAGGAACCACAGCAGTCCCTGCACGTGATCCCGGTGCGCATGCCAGCGGCGGTCGCGCTCCGCGTAATCCGCCTCGGCCCAGCCGGTGGCGCCCCCGATCAGGTCCGTCGAGAAGAGGTCCCGGTTGTTGGTGTCCGTCTTCCGGTTCGGCATCGGCGTGAGCGTGAACAGCCGCGGGCCGGGCAACAGCGGCCGGCCGCCGATGAAGCGCAGGACCAGCTCGTGTTGCCGTGCGTCGTAGTTTTCCGGCCGGGTGAGGGGTACGCGGTTGCTGGGTACGTCGGTCAGACACACGCGGAAGGTGTACGCCTGGACGCCCGGGTCCGCCTCTCCCTCGGGCCCGGGCGCGCGGGGGGCGACGCCAGGCAGCAGCCCGCTCGCCGGCCGGCCTGGTTCCACGAACGGGTCGATCCCGGCCGTGCGCTCCGGGGGCAGCGAGCGGACGCCATTGAGGGTCTCACCGTAGTCGCGGTTGGCCTCGCGGCCCGTCCGGTGGCTTACCCCCGCCGCCGCCAGCAGATCCCCCTCGTAGGTCGCGTCGATGAAGGTCCGGCCGCGGAAGCTCCGGCCGTCCAGCAGGCGCAGCGCGGTGAGTCGTGGTCCGGCACGATCCACGCCGCCGACGCGGTCGAGGCGGGCACCGAGGTGCACCGTTACTCCCGCCTCCCGCAACAGCTCCGCGAGGATGCGCGAGGCCACGTGGGGCTCAAAAAACCAGTGCTGCCCGGTCGCCTCGGTGACGTTCAGGGGATGCCGTGGGAGATAATCCGCCCGCGTCTCGTGCTGCCAGGCCCGCGGGTCGCGGTAGTGGGCGTGGACGCGCCCGTAGAATTCCCGTGCCAGCCCGCCCACGGCCCGCTTATCGCCCACGTCGGTCGCTCCGAGGCCGCCGGCCGTCATCCCGCCCAGCGCACGTCCCGGCTCGAGCAGGACCACGCTTGCGCCCTGCCGCGCGGCCTGCACCGCCGCCGCGATTCCGGCGACCGTGCCGCCGTAGACGACCACGTCGAGGGGCTCCGTCGAGGCGGCGGCGCGGACCAGCGCGAGCGACAGGGGGGCGCAGGCGAGCAGGGAACGGAGGCAGGAAAGCATCCGGGCACAGGAGACGGGGGCCGTAGCCGCGGCAAATCTGAATTACCGCTTGTCGCTGAGTTGGTCCGGCGGATGCTATGGGGTCTCCATGGTCCCTTCGCCTCGCATCGTCCGCGCCTGGCTGGAATCCCCCGCCGTCGGCGTGATCGAGCTCGATCGCGACTGGGACCGGGCTTCCCCGCCCCGCTTCAGCCTCGGCCGCCATTGTCCGGCGCCCTCTGGCCTCGCGGCCACCCCTGGGCTGCCGGCGGCGCGGCACTTCGGGTATTACCTGGAGCCGGGTGGCGCGCTGTGCTTCGTCCTGGCCCCGGAAGAGACGGCCGCGCTCGGCGGGCCGGCCGAGGTCTACCTCGCGGGGGACTTCAACGGGTGGCAGGACGCGATCGGCCGGCCGGAATGGCGCCTAGCGCCCGTAGAACTCGAGGGCCGGCCGGTCCGGCTCTGGCGGGGCGACTCCGCCCGGTTCCTCGGTGCGGCGGGACTGCGGTTCAAGTTTGTCACCGGCGAGCACCAGTGGCTGGTCCCCCCGGCCGAGGCTTCAAATGTGGTCCGCGACGCGCAGGGCAACGTGAACCGGGTGGTCGATCCGCTGCGGACCGGGCGTCACCTCTGGCGTTTCTCGTTGAGCGCCCCCCTCAGCCTGGCGGAGGTCTGGCCCGTGGGTTGGGCGGAGGGTTCCGGGGAGACGGTCCCGCTGCAGCCGGGCGCGTTCTTTTACGAGCTCCGTTCGGATTTGCCGCTTGGCGCGCTGGTGCGGAGCGACGAAACGTGTTTCCGCTTGTTCGCGCCCCGCGCGCGCCACGTCACCCTGCATCTCGCGCGGGAGCCGGGCGGGATGGGGGAGACCGTGGCCTGCGCGCTGGGTCCGGCCGCGGGCGCCGACGGCGCGGCTGGGGTGTGGGAGGTCGTCCTCGACCGCAACCTGCACGGCTGGTTCTACTGGTACACCCTCGAGGGCGTGCTTCCGGGCCTCGACCCGGCCGCGCGCATTTTGGACCCCTACGCGCCCGCGGCCCTCGGGCGGGGCGGACCCGGGATCGTGCTCGACCCAGCGTGGATCGGCCGCGGCGACCGCGAGTTCCAGACCCCGGCCTGGCACGACCTGGTCATCGCCGAGGCGCACGTCCGCGACCTCGCCGCCCATGCCCCGGTCCGCGCAACCCCCGCCGAGCGCCGCGGGTTCACCGGGCTCCGCGCCTGGGTCGAGAGCCCCGACTTCCACCTCGCCCAGCTGGGCGTCAACTGCGTCGAGCTGCAGCCGGTGCAGGAGTTCGACGCCGCCGGGCCTGCCGAGTACCACTGGGGCTACATGCCGGTGAACTGGTTTGCGCCGGCCAGCTCCTATGCGCTCGCGCCGGAACGCGCCTCCGGCGTGCGCGAGCTCCAGCAGCTCGTGGCCGCCTTCCACCGGCGCGGGATCGCCGTGCTGCTCGACGTGGTCTTCAACCACGTGGGCGAGCCGCCGCACCTCGCCCGGGTCGACCCGGCCTATTACTTCGAGCACGACGCCGCCGGCCGTCCGACCAACTGGAGCGGCTGCGGCAACGACTTCCGGGCGCGATCCGCGATGGCGCGGCGGCTCATCATCGACAGCTGCCTCCACCTGCTGGAGACGTACGGCGTCGACGGGTTCCGCTTCGACCTCGCGGAGCTCCTCGGGCTCGACGTCCTCCGCGAGATCGAGGCCGCGCTCAAGCGGGTCCGCCCCGACGTCATCCTGATCGCCGAGCCCTGGAGCTTTCGTGGCCACCTCGCCGGCGCCCTTCGCGACACCGGCTGGGCCTCCTGGAACGACGGTTACCGGGACTTTGTCCGCGACTACGTGCGGGGCAACGGCGACCCGGCGCGGATGGAGTACTTCCTGCGCGGCTCGCCCTGGTACTTCGCGAAGTGGCCCGCCCAGACGGTGAACTACACCGAGTCCCACGACGACCGGGCCTGGATCGACGTCATCACCGAACGGCCGGGGCACGACGGCTCCCTGCCTACCGAGCACGACCGCCGGCGCACGCACCTGATGGCCGCGCTGCTGTTCCTCTCCTCCGGGATCCCCTTGCTCTCCGCGGGGCAGGACTTCCTCCGTTCCAAGCTCGGGGTGAACAACACCTACCAGCGCGGCGACCTCAACGCGCTCGATTACCGCCGCCTCCACCGCTTCGCGAGCACCCACGCCTACTTCGCGGACTGGATCGCCTTCCGCCGCGGCGACCTCGGTCGCCTCCTCCGGC
>JBEDEF010000275.1:0-13431 GCA_041175845.1 Verrucomicrobiota bacterium | reverse complement strand
GGCTTCCAGTTGCGCCGCGGCGCGGTCGGCCTGGAACCCCTCTGGCCCGAACACCACGACCTCCTCGGCCCCGCCCCCGGGCTCGGGCAGCGGCCCCTCGATCGTGATCTCGCTGATGCGGATATGCGGCAGCTTGCCCTCCCGCAGCAGGTGCGTGCGGCTCACGCCGGCCTTGGCGAAGCGGCCCTGAAAGTCATCCGCGTACCGGCGGTTAATCTGAAGTACGGAGGCGCGGGACTCATGCGGGCCGTTGGGAAAGATGAAGCGCGGCGTCTGACCTTGTTCCAGCCAGACCCGGAACCGCAGCCAACGCGGCTCGTCGTCGGGCACCACCGCCTGGCCGAGCAGCGGCTCGATCGCCTGCGGGTAGTGGATGTGGTTCCGCGAGGCGTCCCCCGGCACCACGCCCAGGAGAAAGGGTTCCGTGAAATCGATGCCGAAGATCGCGGGATCGTAATGGGTGTCTCGGTGGAGCGCCTGCGCGAGGACCGCGATGTCGTAAAGTCCGGAGGAAGGCACCCCCTGCAGGAAGTCCTCGATGTGGCCGTAGCCGCCCTGGCGCGTGTCGGTGTTGGGCTGCTCGTACAGGCAGAGGTAGCGGAAGTTGAACGCGGCCTTGTGCGGCCCCTGCAGCTCCTCGTACTGCACGAAGTTTCCCGCGAAGCGCCAGGTGCGCGGAACCGGCTCCGGCCGGCCCAACCGCTGGTCCACCAGGCGGTGCGCCGCTTGAAAGTACTGGTCGAGCAGGAAGCCGGAGGTGACGAGGGAGCGGCCGATGGTGTCGAGGCGTTCACTGGCCTTCTCCTTCGGGAAGTCGGCGGTGAGGCCGAGGGTGTCGACGCGGCGGCCGAACAGCGTGGCGAGGGTATTCTCGTATTCCCGGTTGGACAGCCGGCGGAGCACGGTGCGGGCTCCCGCGCCCGCGCCGCCGTCGCGCGCCGCGGCGATGCCCGCGCGCAGCGCGCGGATGACCGCGAGGCGCTCGTCATCCGACGGTTGGGGTTCTTCGCGGGGCGGCATTTCCCCGAGGGTGAGCTGGTCGATGATGTCCTTGGCCTCGATCAGCGCCGCGTCGCCGGCCAGCGGCAGGCGGAAGGCGCGAAAGTCATGGTCGGCCTTCTGTTTCTCCGCACCGTGGCAGCGCAGGCAATGCCGGCCGAGGAAGTCCGAAACTTCCGGGGCGGCGCGCGCCGGGACCGCCGCGAAGGACAACCCCAAGGCTAGCCACCGAAACCCGCCGCCACGCCGCCGCATCGAAGCCCCTTCTCCTCAGGCGAAGCGGCCCGTGCTGGTGCCGAAGGCGCCGGTCTCGAGCCCCATCCGCTGCGCGATGTCGACGAACAAGTTGCAGAGCGGCACCTTGCCCGGGCCGCTCGCGGGCAGGCGCTTGAACTCGCCATGCCGATAACCGCCGCCGGCCAGGATCACCGGCAGGTCGGAGTTCTTGTGCGTATTCGCATCGCCGATGCCACTGCCGAAGAGCACCGTCGTCGCATCGAGCAGGGAGCCGCCGCCGTCGCGCAACCCCGCGAGGCGGGTGAGGAAGCGGTTGAACTGGAGGATCTGGTAGGTCTCCAGCGTGAGCAGATGCTGAATCGCGGACTCGTCGTTCCCGTGGTGGGAAAGACCGTGGTAGGACTTATCGATGCCGAGGTTCTGCGGGAGGAAATCACCGCCAATCTCGAGCGTCGCAATCCGAGTCGAGTCCGTGTGCAGGGCGAGCGCGATCAGCTCGTACAGGAGCGGCAGGTCCTCGACCTTGTTGCGGTTGACCGGCCGCTCGAGAGGCGCCGCGGGCTTGGGCTGGCTGGCCCAGCGCTGCCGCAGCTGCAGCCGCTGCTCCACTTCGCGGACGGACGTGAAGTATTCGTCCAGCTTCGCGCGGTCCTCGCGGTCGACCCGGCGCGCAAGTCGGCCGGCGTCCTCCCGGACGGCATCGAGAATCGAGGCCTGGAGGCGGTGCTCGCCCTGGCGGCGCGAACGGCGGTCGGGGGCGTCCTCGACGAAAAGGCGGTCGAACAGTTCGGCCGGGCCGGAAATCGGCGGCACGCGCACGCCAGCCTTGGTCCAAGAGAGCTGGCAGCCGCCATGGATGCCGCCCTCCGAGCCGACGGTGAGCGAGGAGAAGCGCGTCTCGGGACCGATCTCCTCCGCCATGAACTGGTCGAGCGTGACGTTCCCGGAGGGGCGGTTCTGCGCCTCGGAATTGAGGACGCCAGAGAGGAAGGAATGGACCGCGAAGTGGCCGCCCTTCACGCCGTGATCGAGGCCGCGGTAGAGGGTGAGGTGGCGGCGGTTCTCCGCCAGCGGCGCGAGCAGGCGGGTCGATTCATACGCGGCGCCCGGGGTAGCGGGAAACAGGTGCTTGGTCTGGAAGCCGAGCAGGTTGCCGATTGCGACAAACCGGCGCGCGCCGGTCCCCGCGCCCTTCCCTGTCCGGAGCGCGGAGCCGCCGTCCGCGGCGCGGGCAACCAAGGAGGGCAGCGCGGGCAGAGCGAGCGAGGCCCCGAGGGATTGGAGCAGGAAGCGGCGACGGTTCATAGGGGTAGCCGACGCCTAAAGGGGGAAGGCGGGCGTCGAGAGCACACCGCGCGACGCCAGCGGCGGCGAGGAAAAACCGGTCAGCGCGTAGCGGCTCGCCGGATGCAAACCGCCAAACCGCCCGCCACGGTCGCCGGCGGAAGGCGTTCGTGGGTTATAGCGCGAGGCGGACGCGGGCTGGGGAGAGTCCGCAACGCAGCCGGCGTTGAGGATCACGCGGCGCGGGATTCGTCACGCAAACGACTTCCCGCAGCCGCAGGTGCTCTGCGCGTTGGGATTGCGGATCTCGAAGCCCTTGCCGTGCAGCCCATCGTCGAAATCGATGGTCGAACCCGAGAGGTAGGCGAGGCTGGTGGGGTCGATCAGCACCGCCACGCCCTCGCTCTCCAGGCGGGCGTCATCGGCCTTCGGCTCGTCGAACGACATCCCGTACTGAAAGCCGGAGCAGCCCCCGGTCTCGACCAGGACCCGCAGCTGCTTGGCCGGGTCGTTCAGCTCCGCCTGCATCGTCCGCACCTGCCGGGCTGCGCGGTTCGTCAACGTGATCATGACCCGACCGTGGGCCCGCTCGCGGCACTGTCAAACCCCCGCCCCGCGGATCCGTGCAGCAGTTTTCAGGCCGGTTTCGCGTCTCGACTCTTGCCACGGTTTTGCACGGGGCGTTGACTGCGGGGGATGGCGGATCTCACGCACCTCTTCGACCACCTGCGC
This sequence comes from Verrucomicrobiota bacterium, assembly GCA_041175845.1. GTDB lineage: Bacteria > Verrucomicrobiota > Verrucomicrobiia > Opitutales > Opitutaceae > ER46. The sequence goes on along the minus strand of JBEDEF010000275.1, from coordinate 10,179 downwards.
TACGAGCTCACGCGCAAGATCGCTGAGGGCGGAATGGGGGTCGTCTACGAGGCGCGACAGCTGGGCGCGGGGCATTTCCGCAAGGTTGTCGCCATCAAGGTGATCCGGGAGGAGTATTCGGCGCTCGAGGATTTCCAGAACAACTTCATCGGCGAGGCCCGGCTGGTGGCGGACCTCATCCACCCGAACATCGTTCAGACCTACCACCTCGGCCGCGCCGGGGGGCAGTACTTCATGGTGATGGAATTCGTGCGCGGGCTGAGCCTCGAGCAGTTCCTCGAGCGCCACCAGGAGCAGGGCCGCCCCGTGCCGGTAGACCTCGCCGCCTTCATCATTTCGCGTGTGGCCAGCGGCCTCGCGTACGCGCACGCCCAGCGCGACGCAGAGGGCCGCCACCTCAATCTGGTGCACCGCGACATCGGTCCGAAGAACGTGCTGCTCTCCTTCGAGGGCGACGTGAAGTTGACGGACTTCGGCATCGCGAAGGCGCTGAACCTGATGTACAATGAGGAAGGCCGGGTAATCGCGGGCAAGGACGAGTACCTGTCGCCCGAACAGGCCAGCTACGCTGTCACCGACGCCCGCGCCGACCTATTTCCACTGGGCATCGTGCTGACGGAACTGCTGCTGGGCCGGAACCTTTTCCGCTCCGCGGACCGCGCGCAGTCGCGGCGCAATATCCTCACCCTCCCCATTCCTCGTTTTGGCAGCCTACGGGCCGACATCGCCGCCCCGCTGGAGGCGATCCTGCAGCGGATGCTCACGCGCGACCGCGACCGGCGTTACCAGGCGGCCGGCGAGATCGTCCGCGACCTCGAGGAGCACCTCTACGGCGGCCGTTTCGGCCCGACGACCCGGACCCTGTCCGACTACGTAAAAGCCCTCTGGGGCCTAAGTGAATCCGGCTCCGCTCCGGTGGTGCCCGCGGCGCCCGGCGCCCGATGATCGCAGCTTCGTCCTAACTCGATGAGCGGAGCCGCCTTCAGCAACGAACTGCGCCAGCGCCAGACCCAGACCCAGGTCCTGGCGCCGCAGCTGCGTCAGTCGCTGAAGATCCTCCAGGTGGCCGCCCTCGACCTGAGAACGGTGATCCAAGAGGAGCTCCAGGCCAATCCCACGCTCGAGGAATTACCCCTCGACAGTGTGAGTCTGGACGCGCCCGAAGATACCCCCGAGACCGGCGGCGAGGATGGGGCCGGCGAACCCACCGTCGACGCGGGCGAGGGCGAACCACGGCGCGAAGAGTTGGATTTCTCCAAGGACCGGGAGTTCGAGATCTTGGGCAAGCTCGACGAGGACTGGCGCGATCATATGGCAAGTATCGGCGGTGCCCAACCGGCGACCCCCGAGGACGCGGAACGGCGCCAGCACATGTTCGACTCCCTCGTGAGCGAGAGCTCTCTCCAGGAGCACCTGCTGCGGCAGGCGGAACTGGCGGACCTCGCGCCGCCGGAGATGCAGGCGATGCGGCATCTCGTCGGCTGCCTCGATGACGCCGGCTTCCTCACCCAGTCGCCGCCCGACGTGGCGCTGCAGACGGGGCTGCCCCTCAGCGCGGTGCAGGCGGCCGTGGCGGTCCTGCGGACCTTCGACCCGGTCGGCATCGGCGCGCAGGACCTCGCCGGATGCCTCCTCCATCAACTTGCCGCGAAGGGCCGGTCCGGCACCCTCGCCCATCGCATCCTCGCCGAGCAGTTCGATCTGCTCACCCGTCGGCGCATCCCAGACCTCTCGCGGCGCCTGGACGCGGACCCCGAGGACGTGCAGGCCGCGATCGAGGAAATCAGCAAGCTCGACCCCGCCCCGGGCCGGCGCTTTGCGGAAGACAGCAACCGCGCGGTCGTGCCCGACGTGATCATCGAGCGCGACGGGGACGACTGGAAGATCACCCTCAACAGTGACTACATCCCCCGCCTGCGCATCTCGTCCGCGTACCGGGAGATGATCGCGCGCGGCACGCTCTCCAAGGACGAGCGCGACTACCTCCGCGAGCGGATCCGCTCCGGTAAGTTCCTGATCGACTCCATCGAGCAGCGCCAGCGCACCATCGAGCGCATCACCCGCGAAATCATCAACGTGCAGCGCGACTTCTTCGAGCGCGGGGTCTCGGCGCTGAAGCCGCTGACGATGACTCAGGTCGCGTCGGTCGTGGGCGTGCACGAGACCACCGTGAGCCGGGCGATCGCGAACAAGTACGCCCAGACCCCGCACGGCGTGTTTGAGCTCAAGTACTTCTTCACGCCCGGTTATCAGGCGGAGAGCGGGGCGGCGGTATCCAACACCAGCGTGAAGGAGATGATCGCTGACCTGATCAACGTGGAGGATGTCTCGCGTCCCCTCAGCGACCAGGACCTGGTGGGCAAGTTGCTGGAGCGAGGCATCACCATCGCCCGGCGGACGGTGGCGAAGTACCGCGAGGAGCTGGGCCTGCTGCCAAGCAACCTGCGCCGCGAGTACCGCTGAGCCAGCCAGGGCCGGGCGGACGGTGGTCGTTCCGCGGGCTTGCCTCCCCCGGGCAAGCCCCTTCTCCTCGCCGTTTCGATCCGGACCTGCTCCCGCCATGAAAAAAGAACACACCTCCCCCGCCGCGTTTCCCCAGGCCGAAGTCGGCCGCGAGATGAAGGGTTCCGACTGCGTCGTCGAGTGCCTGGTCCGCGAGGGGGTCGACGTGATTTTTGCCTATCCGGGCGGCGCTTCCCAGGAACTGCACCAGTCCCTCGCCCGCACCGACAAGATCCGCGTGATTTTGCCCCGCCACGAGCAGGGCGGCTCCTTCGCCGCCGAGGGCTACGCGCGCGCTACCGGCAAGGTCGGCGTCTGCATGGCCACTTCTGGTCCGGGCGCCACCAACCTCGTGTCGGCCATCGCCGATGCGTTCATGGACTCCATCCCGCTGGTGGCCATCACCGGCCAGGTGTATTCGAAGTACATCGGCAAGATGGCGTTCCAGGAGACGGATTTCTACGGGATGACGCTGCCGATCGTGAAGCACTCCTACTTGGTGCTCAACGTCCACGACCTGCCGCGGATCTTCAAGGAGGCCTTCCACCTCGCCCGCAGCGGCCGCCCGGGTCCCGTCATCATCGACATCCCGAAGGACATCCAGCAGGCGAAGTTCCAGCCGGTGTTCCCGCCGGCGGTGGAGTTTCGTAGCCCCTACGCGAGCGCGACGCCCCGCGCCAACGACGCGACCCTCCAGCAGGTCCTCGCGCTCATCGCCGAGGCGAAGCGCCCGATCCTCTACGCGGGCGGCGGCATCATCTCCGCCGAGGCCCACACGGAGCTGAAAGCCTTCGCGGAAAAGACCAACATCCAGGTCGCCACCACGCTGATGGGCGTCGGCGGCTTCCCCGAGTCCCACCCCCTCTCGCTCCAGTGGTTCGGGATGCACGGGGCCGCCTACGGCAACTGGGCGGTCGACCAGTGCGACCTCCTCCTCTGCGTGGGCGCCCGGTTCGACGACCGCATCACCGGCGACACGCGGCACTTCGCCACCCAGGCAAAGATCGTCCACATCGACATCGACGCCTCCGAGCACCACAAGAACAAGCGCGCCCACCTCGCGGTCGTCAGTGACGTGAAGCACGCCCTCGGCCGGCTCGTCGAACTCGCCACCGCCGCCCGCTTCACGCCCCCCGACACCTCGGCGTGGCTCACGCAGGTCGCCGCCTGGAAGCGGGATCACCCCTTCGCCTACGAGGAGAGCCGCCACATCGTGCCCCAGGAGGCGGTGCAGGTGCTTTACGAGCTCACCAAGGGTGACGCCATCATCACCACCGGCGTCGGCCAGCACCAAATGTGGGCGGCGCAGTTCTACCGCTTCAACGAACCCCGTCGCTACCTCAGCTCCCTCGGCCTCGGCGCGATGGGCTTCGGCTACCCCGCCGCGATGGGCGCCAAGGTCGCCTGCCCCGACAAGCAGGTAATCGACATCGACGGCGACGGCTCGTTCGTGATGAACGTCCAGGAGCTCGCCACCTGCAAGATCGAGGGGATTGCCGCCAAGGCGATGATCCTCAACAACCAGCACCTCGGGATGGTCGTGCAGTGGGAAGACCGTTTCTACGGCAGCGTCCGCGGCAACACGGTCCTCGGCGATGAGTCGAACGTCGGCAGCCCCGACAATCCGTCCGCCCTCTACCCGGACTTCGTCAAGATCGCCGAGGGCTTCGGGGTCAAGGGCCGCCGCGTCATCCGGAAGAGCGAGCTGCGCGCGGCCATCCAGGAGATGCTCGATCACGACGGCCCCTACGTCCTCGACATCATCGTGCCCTACACGGAACACGTGCTGCCGATGATCCCCGCCGGCAAGACGGTGAAGGACATGCTGCTGAAGTGAGCGCGGCCCCGCAGCCCCCGGTACTCCGGCACGCCTTCGTCACCGGCGCCGCCGGCTTCATCGGTTCGACCCTCGTCGACCGCCTGCTGGCCGATGGGGTCCGAGTCACCGGCTGGGATAACCTCTCGACCGGCCAGCGCCGCTTCCTCGAGGGCGCCGCGCGCCACCCCGGGTTCCGCCTCCTCGAGGGCGACAACCTCGACCTCCCCGCCCTCCGCACCGCGATGGCCGGCGCCGACTTCGTGTTCCACCTCGCCGCCAACGCCGACATCAAGGACGGCTGGTCGCACCCGGAGAAGGACCTCCACCAGAACACCATCGCGACTTTCAACGTGCTCGAGGCGATGCGCGCCAACGGCATACGCCGCGTCGCCTTTTCCTCCACCGGCTCGGTTTACGGCGAGGCCCTCGTCACGCCCGACCGCCCCACGCCCGAGGATGACGCGTTCCCGGTCCAGACCTCTCTCTATGGCGCCTCCAAGGCAGCCGGCGAGGGCCTGATCGCAGCTTACGCCGAGGGCGGCCAGCTCGACGAGGCCTACCTCTTCCGCTTCGTCTCGATCCTCGGCGAGCGCTACACGCACGGTCACGTCTTCGATTTCTACCAGCAGCTCCTCGCCCACCCCGACCACCTGCGGGTGCTCGGCGACGGCTCTCAGCGCAAGAGCTACCTGTACGTGCAGGACTGCGTCGATGCGATCCTCCACGTCGCCCGCCTGGGGACCGCCCGCGGCGCCCGCCACCGCACCCAGGTCTACAACCTCGGCACGCCGGAGTTCGTCCAGGTGAAGGACAGCATCCGCTTCATCTGCGGCGCGCTCGGCCTCAGCCCCCGGCTCGACTTCACCGGCGGCGACCGCGGCTGGATCGGCGACAACCCGTTCATCTTCCTCGACACCCGCCGCATCCAGGCAACCGGCTGGAAGCCGCGCCTCACGATCGAGCAGGGAGTGATTCAGACCCTGCGCTGGCTGGAGGCCAACCGTTGGGTCTACGCAAGCCGGCGCTGACCGGCCGACCGATGCGCGTCCTGGTCACCGGCTCCAGCACGGGCATCGGCCGGGCGCTCACGCTCCGGCTGCTCGACGCCGGCCACGCGGTCTGGGGCTGGGCGCGCTCCGATCAGGCGGCGCTCGCCGCCGCCCGCCCGGCGTTCCGCGCCACCCGCACCGACGTGGCCGACTGGGCCGCCGTGCACGCGGGCGCGGAGGAGATCGCGGCCGCGTGGGGCGGACTCGACGCGCTCGTCACCTGCGCCGGCGTCCAGGGCGAGATCGGCCGGGCGCTCGCCGCGGATCCGCTCCGCTGGAGCGAGACCATCCGCGCCAACCTGGACGGGACGTACTTCACCCTGCGGGCCTGCGCCCCACTGCTCGCCCGGGCGGAACGGCGGGCCAAGGCCGTGTGCTTCTCCGGCGGGGGCGCGACCAAACCGCGACCCAATTTCTCCGCCTACGGCGCCGCCAAGACCGCCGTGGTCCGTCTCGTCGAGACGATCGCCGCGGAGGAGCGGGAGCGGCCGCTCGACCTCAATGCCCTCGCGCCCGGAGCGATCCACACGCGGTTGACGGAAGAGGTCCTCGCCCTCGGCCCCGCCGTCGCGGGGGCGGCGGAATTCGCGGCCGCCCAGCGCCAGCGCGCCGACGACCCCACCCCGCTCGCCCGCGCGCTCGATTGCGTCGAGTGGCTACTCTCGCCGCGGAGCGACGGGATCAGCGGCCGGCTCCTCGCCGCACCCTGGGATCCCTGGACAAGCCTGCGCGCCGAGGACCTCACCAACGCGGACACCTACACGCTGCGCCGGATCGTGCCGCCCGGCGCCTGAACCATCCGCGCCCCGCTCACGCGCGCACGAACGGCAGGTACCGCGGATGCAGCACGGGGTGCTCCGGCCGCCCCCGCAGCGCCAGTAGCCGGTTCGCCACCTCCTTGCCCGAGCGCACCGCGGACTCCATCCCGTAGTGGTAGGGACCGGTCGTGTAATCGCCCGCCAGCCACAGTCCCGGCACCCCCGTCGCCGCCGTCCGCGGCACCCGTGACCAGTAGCCTGGCCGCGTGCCGCAATACGTCCCCGTCAGCCGCAAGACGGTGGCGTCGTTCGGCCGGACGCCGCGGCAACCGGGGAAGAAGCGCTCCAGGTCGGCGACCGCCCGCGCGACGAGCGCCTCGTCGGCCAGGCCCGCCACATCGTCCGCCGCGTCGATGAGCACCTGCACGATGCTGCCGGTGTGGCTCAGGCCGGGCCAAGCGCGCCAATGGTCCGCCTTGTCCGCGACCGCGTCGAAGACCGGTCCGTGCCGGCGGTCGCGGTTCGAGATGTAGACGTTCCCGTCCGGCAGCACCTTCCGGTCATACCATAGGGTAAGCGTGACGATCGGCGTCTCGCGCAGGCCGCCCAGCCCCGCGAAGGGCGGCTGCTCCCGGCACGCCGGCGGCAGCAGCGCCGGCACCGCATGGCCGGGCACCGCGGCGACGACGTGGTCGAAGCGGCGCAAGGCTCCATCCGGCAGGCGCACACCCGGACCATCCGCGCCCGCCTCGATCCCGCTGACGGCCTGGCCGAGGTGGATCAGGCCCCCCCGCGCCCCGACGAAGCCGGCCAGGGGCTCCACCAGGGCATCGCCGAGCGGCGCGCCGAAAAACGCCGTGTCGAAGCGGCCCGTGCTCCCGTACATCGTCCGCAGGAACTTCAGGAAGGACGTCGCGCCCGCCTCCTCCGGCCGCAGGCCCTGGATGGTGACGGCCGCGAGCGCCAACTGCCGTGCCAGCGCGGGCGTGGCTCCCTGCGCCGCGAGGAACTCCGCAACGGTCTCGCCATCGTGCGCCTCCGCGGCCGCGTCATCCATCCGCAGGATCCGGCCGATGAGCCGGGCGAGGCTCCAGCGCTCCCCGGGCGTCAACCCGGGAAAAGTGGCCAGGCCGCCGAGGGTCTTCAGCACCGACTTGCCGGCCAGGAGGGTGTCCACGCGGCCGGTCTCGCCGTTGCAGACGTAATAGTTGCCATCGGTCTCCCGCAGCGGGAGCGGATGGCCAATCGCCGCGGCGAGCGCCGCGAGGTTGTGGTACCAGGGGAACGCCAGGTGGATTCCAGTCTCGAGGGTCCGCCCGCGGTCGTCCCGCCACGAGGCGCATTGGCCGCCGGGAAAGGGGGCCGCCTCGAGGACCTCGACGGCGAAGTCGCCCGGCGCCGCCAGCAGGAGATGCGCGGCGGTGGAGAGTCCCGCCAAGCCGCCGCCGACGATGCCGACCCGGAGCGGCGGAGGGACGGACGCAGGGGAAGTCATCGCGCCGGCGACGCTGGCGGGCGGTCCGCCGGACGTCGAGCGGCGACGCGGGGCCCCTCCGGCGGGCGGCTCATGGCACCTCGTAGACCTCGACGAGGACGGAGCCGGTGGCGTTGGGCGGCACGAAGTTCGCCGGCGGCTGGGCCGGCAGCGGCGCGGCGCCGGCCTGGAGCGTGTAGCTGCCGGGGGCGAGCGCGCTCAGCAAGGCCGCATCGCTGGCCGCGCGGAGCGGGAAGGCGCCGACCGCGGGGAACGCGGCGGTCAGCGCGGCCCCGTTCACCTGCGCCCAGTTGTTGCTGACCTCGACCGTCTCGCTCCCCTCGAGCACCGCGATCCGCGCATCGCCGAGCACCGCGTCCTCGGGCAGGCCGAAGTCGCGCAACCCCTGCGCGACCGCGCGGATCAGCAGGGCGCGGGGACTGTTGCCGGCGATGACGATGCCCGGGATCAGCAGGTCGCCCGGGGCGTTGATGCGCGCCAGCGTCGAAAGATTCGTTAGGCGCGTGGCGTTGCGGCTGACATCATAGATCTCCGCGAGGACGTCGCCGGTCGCACCGCCCACGCCGCGGATGGTCGCGGTGTAGGTGCCCGGATCGAGCGTGATCAGGAGGGCCGCGTCGCGCGCACCCGGCTCGAGCGCGAAGGCGCCCACCGCTGCAGCGGCCGCCGCGACCTCCGCGGCGGAGGCGGATCCGCCCGGACGGTCCCAACCCTCGTTCGCCTGGAGGACCGTCTGCCCGCGGTTGAGCTCGAGCCGGGCCGCCGGCAACGCGCCCGCGAGCCCGAACTTGGCCAGCGCGGGACCGATGCCGCGGACGAGCAGCGTGGCCCGCGCCGTGCCCGAGACGTTGAAGCCCATCGCGAGCGAATCATCGAGGGAGACGAGCGCGGAGCGGGTGGAGAGATTGACGAGCCGCCCGGGGGGCGTGACGGGCGTGTCGGTCGCGCGCGCATTGAGGAAGGCCACCACGCGCGGGTTGGCCTCGCTGAAGAATTCCCGTTCGGCCGCGGCGACCGCGATCTCCGCGGCGACGTCCGCCACGCGGGACCGGAGCGCCTCGGGCAACGCGGCGCTGAGCGCGGCCCGGGTGGGGATGGTGCGCACGTAGCTGTTCTCATCAACCCAGCCCGCCCCCCGCAGCGCGGTCGAAACCGCCTGGGCGTCCGCGGCGGTGAAGGTGGACCCATTGACGGCGAGCGCCCGCAGCCGCGCCGGGTAGAGCGGGGTCACGGGCAGCGCCACCGCGGCTGAGGCGACGCCGCGGCCGAGGAGCAGCTCACTGCGGTCGCGGGCCTCGGCCACGCCGGTGGCCCCCTCGACGTCGTCGTTCGCCGCGAGGGCGAAGAACTGCGGCACGCGCGAGGTGACGCCGAGCGCCTCGAGGCCGGCGTTCAGGTAGGACACGGCGCCCTTCACCGGGCGTGCCGGCGTGGCCGTCGCGAGGAAATCGGCGTACCGGATCGCCGCGCCGCCGCCGTTGCCGCGCCCGAGGAAAAACACCGGGCGGCCGGCGGCGATGGCCCCGTCGGCGACCAGCCGCGCGAGGGCGGCGGCGGGGTTCAGCGCGTCAAGGTTCGCCGCCAGCGTCGCCTGCGCGGCCCAGACGCCCGCGTTGCGGTTGAGGCTGTTCAGGGCGACGACGCCGTAGCCGGCCGCGACCAGGTCGCGCGCGAGCAGCAGCGGCTGGGGCCGCTCGAACCAGTCGGCGCCGGAGCCCAACGCGTCGTGCAGCAGGAACACCAGGCCGGCGGCGTTGGCCGGCACGAAGTGGCGGACCGTGGTCGCGACCGTCGTGGTCGTGTTGTTGGGCCCGGCCTGCGTCTGCGGGTTGAAGTTCTCGATCACGCGCGGCGTCCACGCGGCCGCGGCGCGGTAGGTGGCGGTCAGCGTGGCCGCGGCGGCGGGGAGGGTGATCGTCGCGCGCGGCAGGGAGACCGCGAGCGGGGCGTTGCCGAGGAGCGCAACGTCGCCGGTCCAGCGGTCGAACACCTGGCCGGACGCGGGCGGATCGGCGATGACCTCGACCCGCGAACCGCCCGGATAGGTGCCACCGCCCGAGCCCGCGTTGACCGTCAGTGCCACCGGGGCGCCGGTGCCGGCGGCGACGAGGTAGGCGCGCAGCGGGACGTTGACGAGGTTGCGGAGGTTCACCGTGCACGAGACCAGCTTGAGGCCGGCCGCCCCGGGGCGGAACGTGATCGTGTTGGTGCCCTGGCCGCTGAGCAGCGTGGCGCCGCCGCCCAAGGTCCAGCGGAAGGTGCGGTCGCCGTTCTCGGCGGGCGGCACCGAGGCCGTGACGGGCGCGTCGCCGGCGGGCGCGGTGGCGGGAGCCGTGATCGACCCCGCCGCGGCGCCGGCCACCGCGGTGACCTCGAGCATGGGGTTCACCGTGTTGCCGCCCACGGTGACCACCACGGCCAGGACCACCGGACCGGGCGCCTCCGCCACGAATTGGGCCCCCGCGGCCCGGGGATCGCTCAGCAGGCGGGCCCCGGTGACGCTCCATTGGTAGGTCGCGGTGGCGCCGGCCTGCCCGCCCCCGGCCTGACCGAGGT
>JBEDEF010000274.1:0-3798 GCA_041175845.1 Verrucomicrobiota bacterium | reverse complement strand
CTCGAGCGCCGAACGCACGGAAAGGTTCGCCAACCGATTCGTCGGGATGACGCGCACCGTCGCGGTGGCGCTGGTGACCTTGCCGAGAGAATTGCTGACCTCCACGGCGTAGGCACCGGCGCTCGCCGAGCCGTCGGCCCGCACCGTGTAGCTAGCCGCCGTCGCGCCGGGAATCGGGATGCCATCCTTCAGCCATTGATAGGTTGGATCCGGGGTGCCCGAGGCCGCGACCACCAACTGGGACGTGGCCCCCTGCGTGAGTACCCGCGAGGCCGGGGCGGCCACGATCACCGGCGGCGCCGAGAGCGGGCGAACCGTGAGCGCGGCGACGGCGCTGAGGACTGATCCGCGGTTGTTGGTGACCTGCACCGAGTATTCGCCGCTGTCGGTCAACGCGGCCGAGTTGAATGACAGGGTCTCGCCGGTTGCCCCGGCGATGGCCACGCCGTTGCGACGCCATTGATAGGTGAACGGGCCCGTGGCGTAGGCCGTGACCGAAAGGGCCGCGCGGGTGCCCGCGGTGACGCTCTGGGACTGGGGCTGGCGGGCCAAAGCGGGGGGGCCATCGGAGGAGTAGTAGATCTGGCCCTTCTCGCCGACGAGGATCACGCGGCCATTGGCTTCGACGCCTCCCCTCAAGGCTCCAGTGCCCGCAACTCCAAGATCCGTGTTACTCCAGAGCGCTCCATCGTAGGAAACTGCGATCTGAGCCCTACCGTTAAGTCCAGTAAAAGTCATCAAAGACGACCCTCCTCCCACCAAAGCAAGTGCAGCAGGAAAAGATTGAAAGTCCAGGTACGTTCTCGGGACTCCGCTCCAAAGACCCAGCGAAGTGGACCTCCAAGAAACCCCCGCCGACTTGTCACTAAAATTCGAGCCCGACATAACATACCAACCACCATCTTTATCGATCGCCGATGTTCCATAGGTAACATCTAGCCAAGGTATTTGCTTATCTTGTATTGTACTCGAGGTGACCGACGCGTCGGACCAAGTCTTGCCATCTCGACTTTTTATTGCGGCGCCCGAAGACCCGATCGCCAAAAATTCGGATCCGTTGAAGGACACACCATAGAGGTGTTTTCTCGTAGGAAGCCGATCAAATGACCAAGTGGAGCCGTCTTCTGAAGACCATATAACCCCCGAATCCCCTACCGCCACAAACCGGCCAGCTCCATAAGCAACAGACCACAGAATTTCCGACCTCGACGATGAAAGCGAAGACCACGAGACTCCATCTGCCGAATAATAAAGACCCGTATTATAGCCCTCGATGGAGAAGTTGTATTTTCCTCCCACTGCGACAAATCGACCACCCCCGTATGTAACACTGTAGGCATACATCGTTGAGACGCCCAACGCGCTACGAGTCCAAATTTTACCGTCCAACGAGGAGGCGGTCGCAAAAACTCCGACCGCAACAAACTTTCCCGCACTGTAGCAGATCGCATTTAAATTCTCACTAAGCCCTGGGACATTAGCTTTTGTCCAAGATCCCAAAGGATCCGCGACTCCGACCTGCAGGATTTGCCGCGACTCACCTCCATAAATATCAAAGGCTCGTACGGCCACTGTATAGCTCCCGCCAGCAACCCACTGCTTTTGCACGGAGGCCTCCGTCGAATAAACCAACCTCCCGTCGCCGAAATCCCACTGGTAGAGCACTTTGTCACCATCCGCGTCGTTTGCCTTGGCGGTAAGGTTCACGGGAACACGGGCGAAGGCGATCTCGGCAGCTGAGACGCTCTGAACTGAAGGAGCCCGATTACCGGACGAGTCGCCGAACACAACTGCCACATCAATCCAGTCGCCCTCTGCTGAAGAACCTGTCCTCAGCGGCGTCACTCGAATTCTGTGGGTCGGATCATAAAAAGAATTCCCGAGGGTGAGCATGCTGTCCTTCATATCGCCGGCGGATCCTGGCGTCATATCAAGCAGGTAGGTACCGGTGGATCCGGCTTTGGTGAAGCTCGGTAGTTTATTCCATCGCAGCTGCACTCCACCGGCCAAGGCAGCAGAGTAGTCAGATAGATTCGCAGGGACCCGCTTTCGATACTCAATCCAGTAATCGTACTCCGAACCGGCATCGATCTTCAGGCCCACCACCCGAGATCCCACTTCCCCATCATGCCGGTAAATCCGATACTCTCCAGTGGCCCTTACATCAACTAGGTTCGCATCGGAAATAAAACCGACTGCACGCTTTTTAGGAACTCCGAATGCGTTATTTTCTAATGCGACAGGAACGCCCATACGGTCGTATGGATCTCCGTACTCAATGTGGGCACCAGGGCCGATCGGCGACGTAGTAGCAGGCCTCCAAGCATAAGCATGCGATAAGCCAAGATTATGTCCAAGCTCATGGGCAATGGTTCCTTCATTAGCGGTCCCGTTAAGCCAAATCCTCGTTCCAGGCATACTAGCCTGACCAGCGAAGTCATAGGTACTGATGGACGAGAATATGATGGCAATATGCTGAAAGTTTGCCTGCGCAAATACACCTCGACTTCCGTCTTGTATCTCATACGAGCGCAACGCTGCGACGGCATCGGACATCATGGTACCGCTTGAATCACTAACCGCACTGTACGCCGCCTTCGTCTGCGGCACCCGCAGGACGGCCGGCAACACGGTGACCTCGAACGACAGCCGGTTGGCGGACATCTCCTTGTAGTAAGCATTCACCGCCTCCATCGACCGCCGGAGCTCCGCCTCCGTGGTCGGCGCGCCCGGCGCGTCCGCGAAGTCGATCATCACGAAGAGGATCTTCCTTACGCCAAGGGCAGGCGGCAGCACGGTCTCTGCGGCGCGCGTGCGCTCGGCCCAAGTGTCCAGTTCCTCCCGCGCGGCGAAAACCCGCCGTTCCTCGCCGACCAGCACCTCCAGGCTCTCGCCGGCCACGACCGCGACGGAACCCAATTCGCCCGGATCCGGCACTCGGTAAGGCTCGGCGGCCACCGCCATCAGGTCATCGACCGCGATTCCGTGCACCGGCAGCCGCTCCTGCGATCCGGCCTGCCCGCGCGCTCCAGCCAGGAACGCTCGCCGCCGCACGTCCGCGACCGTGACGAACCGCTCCGTGCCGCCCGTTTGAGGGCCGCAGATCGCCAGCACCTCCAGCCGACCGAAGGCGTCCACGGGCGTCTCCAGCAGGGCCGCCACCGCCGCCGGTAACGCCTGACGCTGGGCGTGAGTCAATCGGCAGGCCAACGCGGCCGCCGGGTCCGCCGGGATCAGTTCCCGCAGCAAGCCGCGCCGCTCGGCGGCCACGGCGCGCAAGGTGGGCTCCGCTAGGCCCTCCGGCCGCGCCAGGGTACGGGTCAGGGCCGCCACCCGACCGGCGACGGCCGCAGCTGCCTGCCGGGGCAGCGCCGCAACCGGGCGGGGCGCCGCGGCAGGCGCGGCCTGAGATAGAACCACGGCGGTCTTGGACTCGGCTGGACCACCGCCTCTCGGCCAGAGCAGCCACCCCGCAAATACGGCCACGCTCAGCACGACGACGCTTCCGACGGTCTTAAACCACTTCCTCATCTTGGCCCGAACTGCGCCTGACCCGCCTACCAATTGCAAACCCGTAGCTGCCTCTCGTTCGCAAATTCTGGTTCGCGGGACCCAACTGCGATTTAGCGTCCCGTAACCTTTCATGGGCGCCGCCGGCAAACCACCCTTGCCGCCGCCGGCCTCGGGGGCACGCTCCCCGCCGATGCGCGCCCGCCTCGCCCTCCTACTCGGCGCCGTGCCGGTCGCAGCCGGCGCGGCGGAGCCCGCCCTGCAGCTCGCCCCGGAGGTCGTCACCGC
>JBEDEF010000273.1:0-6612 GCA_041175845.1 Verrucomicrobiota bacterium | reverse complement strand
CTTCTGTTCCACCGCCGCGATGTCCCGGGGGACCGCCTTGATCTGCGCCTCCAAACCAAGCCTTTTTGTGTCGCGATCCTGGAGAATGAGCAGCGTTTCAATCAAGGGGCTCGGCATGATTCGACGTTCTTGCCGGTGTCCCCACCCCGGTCAAACGAAAGCTTCGCTTTAAACGCAAAGGAACCCCCTGTTCCGGCCCTATTTTTATCAAAAAAACCCTCGCGTCTCCGCCCAGATTTCGAGACCATTTTCCTTTCATTTTTCCGACCGAAAAAACCCTTTCATGGCCGACCAAACCGACTCCGAACGCAACGTCATCAACCAAGCCGGCGCCGATGCCTACGACGCCTCCAAACTCGGCAAACTCGAGGGCCTCGAAGCCGTCCGCAAGAAGCCCGGCATGTACATTGGCGGCACCGACGAGCGCGCGCTGCACCACTGCGTTTCCGAAGTGCTCGACAACTCGGTGGACGAACACCTCGCGGGCCACTGCACCCGCATCGAAGTGGCGATCCACGTCGACGGTTCGATCAGCATCCGCGATAACGGCCGCGGCATCCCGGTAGACATTCACCCGCAGTACAAGATTCCGGGCGTCGAGATGGTGCTCACGACGCTGCACTCCGGCGGCAAATACGGCCAGGGCGGCTACAAGTTCTCGGGCGGCACCCACGGCGTCGGCGCGAAGTGCGTCAACGCCGTCTCCGAATGGTTCGAGGTGGAGGTCTCGCGCGGCGGGCAGGTCCACCACATGAAGTTCGAGCGCGGCCGGACGGTGAAGAAGCTGGACGTCATCGGGAAGGCCAAGGGCACGGGCACGCTGATCACCTTCAAGCCCGACGCGGAGATCTTTCGCGACACCACGGTCTTCCAGACGCCGCGGATCGCCCAGCGCCTGCGCGAGCTGGCGTTCCTCAATTCCGGCCTCGAGATCGTATTCACCGACGAGCGGCCCGCCGACCCCAAGCCGGAGTCCTACCTGTACAAGGACGGCGTCGAGGAATTCGTCCGCCAGCTCAACCAGGGCAAGGCGCCCCTGCACCCGAAACCCTTCGCGATCCGGCGGGAGCAGCGCGTGCGGCTCGACGAGAAGGACGCCGAGATCCACGTCGAGGTGGTCTTCCAGTACAACGACACCTACAGCGACCAGGTCCTCTGCTACACCAACACGATTCATAACCCGGACGGCGGCACGCACCTTTCGGGCTTCCGGAGCGCGCTCACCCGCGCGATCAACCAGTTCGCCAAGTCGAACAACCTGCTCAAGGACAAGGATCCGCAGATCACGGGCGACGACGTGCGCGAGGGCCTGGCGGCGGTGATCTCGATCAAGCACAGCGACCCCAAGTTCGAGTCCCAGACCAAGGTGAAGCTGCTCTCGCCCGAGGTGGAGAGCATTGTCGGCTCAGCCTGTTACGAAGGGTTGATGATGGGGTTTGAGACCAACCCGCCGATGGCCAAGCGGATCATCGACAAGGCGCTCAACGCCGCGCGCGCCCGCGAGGCCGCGCGCAAGGCCCGCGAGACCGTCCGCAAGGGCGCCCTCTCCGGCGGCGGCCTCCCCGGCAAGCTCGCCGATTGCTCGGAGCGGGACCCAGCGATGACCGAACTGTACATCGTCGAGGGCGACTCGGCCGGCGGCTCCGCCAAGCAGGGCCGCGACCGCCGCTTCCAGGCCATTTTGCCGCTGCGCGGCAAGCTCATCAACACGGAGAAGGCGCGCCTCGATAAGGTGCTCTCCAACGAGGAAATCCGGACCCTCATCACCGCGGTCGGTACCGGCATCGGCGAGGGCGACGAGTCCGTGGGCGGGTTCAACGCCGACAAGGCTCGTTACCATAAGGTCATCATCATGACCGACGCCGACGTGGACGGCTCCCATATCCGCACCCTGCTGCTCACCTTCCTCTACCGGCAAATGAAGGGGCTGATCGACCGCGGCTATGTCTACATCGCCCAGCCGCCCCTCTATAAGATCAAGCGCAAGAAGCGGGAGCAGTACGTCGACAACGACGAGCAGCTGAACCGTATTTTACTCGAACTCGGCTCGGAGGACGTCCTCCTCACCCGCCTCGGCGACGGGCACGTCTTCACTCCGACCGCCGTCGACCGGATCGTGGAGGTACTGGCCGCCCTTGAGAAGCTCGGCGGGGGCGTCACCCGCCACGGTGCGCCGCTGGGGGAATACCTCGACGCCCGCGATCCGGCGACCCACGCCCTGCCCCGCTACATGGCGCGCATCCGCGAGGGCAACCGCGAGTCGCACCAGTTCCTGGCGGACGAGCACGCCCGGTCTGGTTTCCTCGCCGCGCACAACCTGAATGCGGACCTGACGGAGCAGACCGAGGGTGGGTCCGCGGCTCCCTTCGGCGGCGGGCCGCGCCCGGCGAGTCCGACCCGGCGCGTCACCCTGCACGAGGTCTACGAGAGCACGGAGATGGCGAAGCTGCTGCGGGCCTTGGACGAGGCCGGCCTCGGCGCCACCCGCTTCACGCCAGACGCAAACCCCGCCTACCAGCTGACCGAGAACGCGGGCCAGAAGTCCGAAGCGCGTACGCCGCTGCGGGGGGCCCTCGAGATTGTCGCCCAGATTCGCGCCCTCGGCCGCAAGGGCCTGAGCATCCAGCGCTACAAGGGCCTCGGCGAAATGAACCCCAAGCAGCTGTTCGAGACGACGATGGACCCGGAGAAGCGTCGCCTGCTGAAGGTGGACATCGCAGATGCGGCCAAGGCCGATGCCCTGTTCACCCTGCTGATGGGCGACGAGGTGCCCCCCCGCCGCCAGTTCATCGAGGACAACGCGCTGAACGTCCAGTACCTGGACGTGTGAGCGAAGCGAGTAGCGAGTAGCGCGCAGCGAGCATGTCGACCCGTTCACAGTCCTTCCGCGAGGTGTTGGTTTGGCAGAAGGCCCATGCCTTCACGCTCGCCACCTACCGCTGCACTGACGCCTTCCCCAGGCACGAGCTCTTCGGCCTGACCTCGCAACTTCGCCGCGCGGCCGCGAGCGTGCCCGCCAACTTCGTCGAGGGCTTCCGCCGGCGGACCAAGCCCGACAAGGCCCGCTCCTACAACATCGCCCAGGCTTCGGCGGACGAGGCGCTTTATCACCTGATCCTCGCGCACGACCTCGGGTACGCCGACCCCTTGGGACTGCAGACGGACCTCGAGGAAGTGTCGCGCCTGCTGCAGGCCTACCTCGCCGGCCTCGAACGAGGCGGCTCCTGATCGGCCCGCCTCACCACCGGTTCACCCTACCCGCTACTCGCTCCTCTCTACCCGCTACTTTTCCGTGTCCTCGCCCTCCGAAAAGCTCTCCTCCGCGAACATCACCGACATCATGCAGACGGCCTACATCGATTACTCGATGTCGGTCATCATCTCGCGCGCGCTCCCCGACGCCCGCGACGGCCTCAAGCCGGTGCAGCGACGCATCCTCTACGCGATGCTCCGCGAGGGCCTCCTCCACAACCGCGCCTTCGACAAGTGCGCCGGTGTCGTCGGTGAAGTCCTCAAGAACTACCATCCCCACGGCGACTCCTCCGTCTACGACACCCTCGTCCGCCTCGCCCAACCCTGGGTGATGCGCTACCCGCTCATCGATCCGCAGGGCAACTTCGGCTCCGTCGACGGCGATCCGCCCGCCGCCTACCGCTACACCGAAGCCCGCCTCCGCGAGATCGCCGAGGATCTGCTCCGCGACATCGAGGAGGAGACGGTCGACTTCGTTCCCAACTACAAGGAGTCCACCACCGAGCCCACCGTCCTCCCAGCCGCCCTCCCCAACCTGCTGATGAACGGCTCGACCGGCATCGCGGTGGGGATGACGACCAATATCCCCCCGCACAACCTGGACGAAATCATCGACGCCGCCTGCGCCATCATCGACCGGCCCGGCATCTCCGTCGACGAGCTCTGCGGGATCATTCAGGGGCCCGACTTCCCGACCGGCGGCGTCATCTCCGGCCGCGAGGGTATCCTCAGCTACCTGCGCACCGGCAAGGGCATCGTCCGCACCCGCGGCAAGGCCCACACCGAGGAGCTCAAGGGTGGCATGGAGCAGGTCGTCATCACCGAGATCCCCTACAACGTCAACCGGGCCACCCTCGTCACTCGCATCGCCGAGCTGGTCTCCGAGAAGGAGATCGACGGTATCCGCGACCTACGCGACGAGTCGGACGAGAACACCCGGATCGTCATCGAGCTCAAGCGGGGCGAGCAGGCGAAGGTGGTCATCAACCAGCTCTTCCAGAAGACCGCCCTCGAGTCCTCCTTCGGCGTCATCTTGCTCGCGCTCGACCAGAAGCGGCCGAAGCAGATGAACATCAAGGAGCTGATCGAGTGCTACCTCGCGCACCGCCGCGAGGTGGTCACCCGCCGCACCCGCTTCCGGCTGCGCGAGGCCGAGGATCGCGCCCACATCCTCGAGGGCTACATCATCGCCCTCGATAACCTCGACGACTTCGTCCGGATCATCCGCGCCTCCGCCAACCGCGAGGAGGCCCGCGAACGCCTGATGGCGCGCTATCCGCTCTCGGAGCGCCAGACGGACGCCATCCTCGAACTGCGGCTCTACCAGCTGACCGGCCTCGAGCGCGGCAAGATCGAGGCCGAGTACCTCGAGCTGATGAAGCTGATCGAGGAACTGCGCGGCATCCTCGAATCCGAGGCCAAGCTGCTCGCGCTGATCAAGCGCGAGCTGCTGGAAATGAAGGCCAAGTACACCTCACCCCGGCGGACCGCGATCGAGGCCGCCGCCGGCGAGTTCCGGATGGAGGACGTGGTGCCGAACGAGGGCTGCGTGATCACCGTCTCGCACCTCGGCTTCATCAAGCGCACGCCCGCGGCCGAATACCGCTCGCAGCGGCGCGGGGGCAAGGGCGTGATCGGTGCCGAGACCTACGAGGAGGACTTCGTCGAGCACCTCTTCACGGCCAGCACGCACGACTACATCCTCTTCCTCTCCAGCAGCGGGCAGTGCCACGCCCGTAAATGCTACGACGTCCCGGAGGGTACGCGCGCCTCACGCGGCAAGTCGGTCGGCTCCTTCCTCCGTCTCAGCGAGGGCGAGAAGATCGCCGCGATGCTCTGCGTGCGGGACTTCGTCGCGGACCGCTTCCTCGTGATGGCCACCCGCGCTGGCGTGATCAAGAAGAGCCCCCTCTCCGACTACGCCAACAGCACCCGCGACGGCGGCATCATCGGCATCAACCTCGACCCGGGCGACAAGGTCATCGGGACCGTCCTCACCACCGGCGCCGACGAGCTGGTGCTCGTCTCCCATCAGGGCCTTGCCGTCCGCTTCCGGGAACGCGACCCGGAGAGCGGCGAGGAGCTCTTCCGTCCCACCGGTCGTGCCACGGGCGGCGTGACCGGCATGCGCTTCAAGCTCGCCAGCGACGTGCTCCAGGCGATCACCGTCGTCGACCACGCGGCCAAATTCCTCGTCGCCAGCGAGGCCGGGCTCGGTGTCCGGACCCGCTTCGAGGACTACCGCCTGATCAACCGCGGCGGCAGCGGCGTCTGGGCGATCGACTTGCCGGAGGACGGCTCGATCCGCCTCGCTGGCGCCCTTGCCGTGCGCGATGAGGACGAGGTGATGCTGCTCACCGCCAAGGGCCAGAGTATCCGCTGCCCCGTGGCCGGAATTCGCGAGACGGGCCGCGGGGCCAAGGGCGTGCGGCTGGTCACGCTCGAGCCCGGCGACAAGCTGCTGAGCATCGCGCGAATCATCGAGACGGACGAGGAGCAAGCGGCTGCCGCCGCCGACCCCGCCGAGACCTGAGCGCGCCCCGGGCACGGGCCGGCGGATTAACGGCTTGCCCGGGCGCCCCGGGAGTGGCGCGCTCGGGGGATGACCCCGCTACCCCTTGCCTTGGTCTTGGCGCCCGGACCCCTCCCGGTGCTCGCCCTGAGCGTCGTGCTCATCGTCGTCGCGATCGTCTGGTGGCGGCTGCACGCCTTCTTCGCCCTGTTCTTCGCGGCGATCTTTGTCGGACTGATGACCGCGCTGGGCCAGACCGGCACCGGCCGCTTCACCAAGGCGGTGGAGGCAGTGATGACCGAGTTTGGCTCCGCGGCGGGAAAGATTGGGTTCACCATCGCGGTGGCGTCGGTGATCGGCGTGGCGCTGATGGAGAGCGGGGCCGCGGACCGGATCATCCGGCGCTTCATCGCGGTGCTGGGGGAACGGCGCGCGCCGCTCGCCCTGCTCTCTTGCGGCTTCATCCTGGGGATCCCGGTCTTCTTCGACACGGTCTTCTTCCTCCTGGTGCCGCTGGCCCGCGCGCTCGCGCTACGCACCGGCAAGAACTACCTGCTCTACGTGCTGGCGATCTGCGCCGGAGGGGTGATCACCCACGGTACGGTGCCCCCGACTCCGGGCCCTCTGATCGTGGCGGAGACGCTACGGGTGGATTTGGGCCTCTCGATCGTCGGCGGCATCCTCTTTGGCATCCTGCCGGCGCTCGGCGGGCTGGCCTTCGCCCACTGGATCGACGCCCGGCGCCCCGTACCACTGCGGGAGACGGCGGGCTCCTCGCTGGCCTCGCTCCAGCAGGTGGCCGACCGCCGTGAGGAGGACCTGCCGGGCTTCTGGGTCTCGATCGCGCC
>JBEDEF010000272.1:0-2955 GCA_041175845.1 Verrucomicrobiota bacterium | reverse complement strand
ACGACATCCATGGCGTCGGTCAGGCGGACGACGCCATGGATGTCGTACCGCTGACGCTCACGATCAGTCTCTGCCTGGTCTTCACTTTCATCGTCTTCTTTCTGCGCGAGCAGTCCCGGGGACGTCTGAGTAGCCCCGAGCGCGACTCGCTCCTGCCTCTCGCCAGCGAACGCGGGATTGTCCGCAACGCCGCCGTGCCCCGTCGCTGAACCCCGCTGTCACCTCACGATGCCTGCCCCCGTCACGATCGAATTCAACGACCGGGTCGTCCGCCAGTTCCTCCTCGCCACGGTTCTCTGGGGCGTGGTGGGGATGCTCGTGGGTGTCCTGATCGCGACCCAGCTGAACTTCTGGCAGGCGAACTTCGCGACTTCCTGGCTGACCTTCGGCCGCCTGCGCCCGTTACACACCAACGCGGTCATCTTCGCGTTCGTGGGCAACATGATGTTCGCCGGGGTCTACTACTCGACCCAGCGATTGGTGAAGGCGCGCCTGGCCAGCGACTTCCTCTCGCAGCTCCACTTCTGGGGCTGGCAGGCGATCATCGTCGCCGCCGCGATCACCCTCCCGCTCGGCCTCACCCGCGGCAAGGAGTACGCCGAGCTCATCTGGCCCCTCAACGTGGCCGTCGCGTTCATCTGGGTCGTATTCGCGGTGAACTTCTTCTGGACCCTCGCCCGGCGGCGCGAACCGAGCCTCTACGTCGCGATCTGGTTCTACATCGCGACGATCGTGACGGTCGCGATGCTCTACATCGTCAACCACCTCTCGCTGCCCACCAGCCTCACGCACAGCTACCCGGTCTTCGGTGGCGTGCAGGATGCGCTGGTGCAGTGGTGGTACGGGCACAACGCGGTCGCGTTCTTCCTCACCACGCCGATCCTCGGCGTCATGTACTATTTCCTGCCGAAGGCGGCGGGACGCCCGGTCTACTCCTACCGGCTGTCGGTGGTGCACTTCTGGTCCCTGGTCTTCGTCTACATCTGGGCCGGGCCGCACCACCTCCTCAATACGGCGCTGCCGGACTGGCTGCAGACGCTCGGGATGACGTTCTCGCTGATGCTCTGGGCGCCCTCCTGGGGCGGAATGCTCAACGGCTTGCTCACGCTCCGTGGCGCGTGGCACCTGCTCCGCACCGATCCGGTGCTTAAGTTCATGGCCGCCGCGGTCACGTTCTATGGGATGGCGACCTTCGAAGGGCCGCTGCTCTCGATTAAGTCGGTGAATGCCCTCGGCCATTACACGGACTGGATTATTGGCCACGTCCAC
This sequence comes from Verrucomicrobiota bacterium, assembly GCA_041175845.1. GTDB lineage: Bacteria > Verrucomicrobiota > Verrucomicrobiia > Opitutales > Opitutaceae > ER46. Next base: position 1,686 of record JBEDEF010000272.1, on the reverse strand, counting down.
GGCGGTGCGCTCGGCTGGAACGGCTTCATGGCCGCGGGGATGATCTACTGGCTGCTGCCGCGGCTCTGGGACCGCCCGCTGCATTCGGTCGCGCTCGCGAACCTTCACTTCTGGCTCGGGACGGTCGGCATCCTGCTCTACCTGGGCGCGATGTGGGCGAGCGGGATCACCCAGGGGTTGATGCTCGGCGCCACCACCGAGGGCGGCACGGTCCTCGCGTACCCCAACTTCCTCGACACGCTCAACACGATCCGCCCGCTGATGCTGATGCGCGTCATCGGCGGCGCGCTGTACCTCGCGGGCTTCCTGCTGCTCGCCTACAACCTCTGGCGCACCCTCCGGGGTGCGCGGCCGGTGGACGGCACGGTGGAGGTGATGGCGGAGTCGGTTACCCCGGATCCCGCCGGCCGCCTCGGCCTGCTGGCCACGTTCCTCAACCCGCCGGTCCTGTTTTCGGTACTCGGCACCGGCTTCGCCTGCGCGTGGATGTTCGGCGGCAACGCGGTCAGCCTCCTCGGCCTGGCGGGGCTGGTGTTGAGCACCGCGCTCGCGTTGGCGCACTGGCAGTCGCGCGGCCGCGCCTGGGCGGGCTGGTATGACCGGCTACTAGTCAATTCCGCGCCTTTCACGGTCCTCACCTTCATCGCCGTCGCCGTGGGCGGACTCGTGCAGATCATCCCGCTCGCCGTCGCCCACAAGGCCGCGAACGTCGAAGACCGGCGACAGGTGCCGTACACGCCATTGGAGCTGGCGGGGCGCGACCTCTACGTGCGCGAGGGCTGCTACACGTGCCACTCGCAGATGATCCGCACGCTGGTCCCTGACGTGCTGCGCTACGGCGACTACTCGCGGCTGGGCGAGTCGATCTACGATCACCCGTTCCAATGGGGCTCGCGGCGCACCGGCCCCGACCTCGCCCGCGTCGGCGGCAAGTACCCCCATGTCTGGCACCTGCGCCACCTGGAGGACCCGCGCGCGATCTCGGCCGGTTCCAACATGCCCGCTTATCCCTGGCTGCTCACGAACGACACGGACGTCGCCGCGCTGCCCGGCCGCCTCGCGGTCCAGCGCACCCTGGGCGTCCCGTACCCGGAGCAGACCCCGGCCGAGGTGCGCGCCCAGGTGGACTTTCAGGCGCAGGCTATCGCTGCTGACCTCCGCGCTGCCGGCGCGACGGTCGAGCCTGGGCGTGAGATCATCGCGCTCATCGCTTACCTGCAGCGGCTCGGCCGCTCCGAGGAAGTGGCGCTCGGCCGCCCCGCCCAGTGATTCCCCCGTCATGTTCCGCCGCCTCCTCCTCGAACCGTACGCCGCGCTCTGCACGTTCGTGGCCTTCCTGACCGCCGCCTCGATTTACTGCTCCGTGGCGTGGCGCGCCCTTCGGATGGGCCGCGCCCAGACGGAGCACTTCGCCCGGCTGCCCTTCGCCACCGCCACCCCTTCCGCTCGCCATGACGCCCCTCCCACCCGAAACCCCTGAAGAAGACCGGATCCGGCCGCACGTCTACGACGGCATCCAGGAATTCGACAAGCGGCTCCCCAACTGGTGGCTCTACACGCTCTACGTCACGATCGTCTTCTGGGTCGGCTACTGGGCCTACTTCGAGTGGTTCCACGCGGGACCGACCGGGGCCCAGGCGGTGGGAGCGGAAATGGCCCGCATCGAGGCCGCTCGGCTGGCCGCGG
>JBEDEF010000271.1:0-2582 GCA_041175845.1 Verrucomicrobiota bacterium | reverse complement strand
CTCAGGGGAGGCGGGGATGCAAGGGGGCGCCGGAAGCGGAATCGCGCGGATACAGGGCGCCGTGGCGCTCAAGCGCGGTGATCAGCCCCTGCATCACCCGGCGCAGCTCCGCGGGGCGTTCGCGGGCGAGGTCGCGCTGCTCGTAAGGGTCCTCGCCGAGGTGGAAGAGCTGGTAAGGCGCGCCGTTGGACGCCTTCCCCGGGACGTAGTGGTAGATGACCTTCCAGGGACCGTCGCGGTAAACGGTGAAGTAATCTGTCCGGTGCGGCGCGTGCGGGTAGTGCATCAGGAAGGTGTCTGCCCGTCGCGGATCCGGCCGCCCGGCGAGGAGCGTGTCCAGGGGTTGGCCATCGACGACGTGGCCCGCTGGCGCCGGCACACCGGCAACGCCGAGCAGGGTGGGGAAGAGGTCCATCACCGCGGCGGGCTGGGTCTGGACGGCGCCGGCCGGGATGGGGAGGCGGCGCTGGTGCGGGTTGTCGGCGGCCCGCGCCCAGGCCGCGAGGAACGGCACGCGCGTCCCGCCCTCGTAGTGGGAGCCCTTCTTGCCGCGCAGCGGGGCCGCGCAGGCGACGGCGTGCTCGTGGCCGAGGGGCGCGTCCGAGCCGTTGTCGCCGAGGAAAATCACCAGGGTGTTCTCGGCCACGCCCAGTTGCTCCAGGTGGTCGAGGATGTCGCCGAGAGACTTGTCCACGCCCTCGACGAGTGTGGCGAACGCCTGGGCCTGGGGGTTGCGGCCGGAGTCCTGGTAGTGGGCGGCGAAGCGCGGGTCGGAATGGAACGGCGAGTGCACGCCGTAGTGCGGGAAGTAGAGGAAGAAGGGCCGGCCGGCGCGGACGGCCTCGCCGACGTGCCGCTTGGCCTCGAGCGTGAGGGCCTCGGTCAGGAACGTATCCGAACCGTGGTAGGCCTCGAGGCCGGGGACGGCGGAGGACGCGCGCTTGGCGTTGTTCCGGCCGAACCCGTCCTTCGCGTAATAGGTCCCGGGAGCGCCGAAGGCGGCGCCGCCGACATTGATGTCGAATCCGAGGTTGAGCGGGTCCGCGCCCTCGGTGCCGACGGGCCCGAAGTGACCCTTGCCCACGTGAAGGGTGCGGTAGCCCGCCTGCTGCAGCAGCCGCGCGAGGGTGACGTCCCCGCGGCGCAGGCCGCGCCAGTTCCAGTCCGCGGGCCCCTGGGTTCCGGCGTTGTCGGTGTTGGGGTTGATCCAGTTGGTCGTCCGGTGGCGGGCCGCGTTCTGCCCGTTCTGGATCGAGATGCGGGTGGGCGAGCACACGCTCATCGCGCTGAAGTGGCTGAAGCGGACGCCGCGCGCGGCGAGCCGTTCCATCGCCGGCGTACGGTAAAACTCGTTCAGTGGGTGCCGCTGTGGCCGGCCCGCGGCGTCGGTGAGGAAGGGCACGGACGAGTCCATCACGCCCATGTCGTCGATCAGGAAGACGACGAGGTTCGGTCGGTCGGGCGTGGCCGCGTGGACCGGCGCCAGCGGGCTCAGGAACAGTAGGAGGAGCGGCAGCAGGCGGCGCATCGGAGGGCGGGGTTCAGGGGACGAGGAGGGGCATCCAGAGGCCCTCGCGAACGGCGGGGGCCTCTCCGGAGGCGGGGAAGGAAGCGCGCACCGCGGACGCCAGCTTGGCCGCCAACTCGCGGCGGGCGGCCGCGTGTTCGGGTTGCTCCGCGAGGTTGGTCAGCTCGCCCGGGTCGCGGTCATGGTCGTAGAGCTCGGCGCCGTGCTTCCCGGCCTCGCCCCACTCGGTGTAGCGCCAGCGCGCGGTGCGGAGGCTGTAACCGAAAAAGCGCTCGCCGGGCTCACCGCCGCTGACGGCCTTCTTGGCGGCCCGGGCGCCGCCTTTCACTTTGCCGGCCGCCGGTTCGGCCTTCGCCGCGCTCCCGGCCGCTGCTCCCGCGGGCCTTCCGCCGCGCGCGACCTGCGTCAGCGCCCAGCCGCGCGAAGACGCCGCGGGATCCTTCAGCAGCGGCACGAGACTTTCGCCCTGCAGGTTGGCCGGGGCCGTCACGCCGGCGAGTTCGCAGAGGGTCGGGTAGAGGTCGACCTGGCTCACCGGAGTGCGCACGACCGAGCCCGGGCGGGCCACCCCGGGGGCGACGATGAGCAGGGGCACGCGGGCGGATGGCTCGAAGAGGCTCTGCTTCTGCCAGAGCCCGTGCTCGCCGGTCAGGTAGCCGTGATCGCTGGTGAACACGAGGGTCGTCGAGTCCGCCAGGCCAAGTCGGTCCAGGGCCGAAAGGACGCGCCCAACTTGGGCGTCCATGAAGCTGATGCTGGCATAGTAGGCCTGCAGGGCCTGCCGCCGCAGCGGGTCGGTGAGCTGGTCCTGCTCGCGCTTGTAGCTGGCGAGTGCCGCGGGCGGCAGGTCGGCCTGATCCTCCTTCACGCCGCTCACGACGCGCATCTCGGCCTCGGGGTAGGCGTTGAAGTAGGGGCGCGGGGCCACGTAGGGCGTGTGCGGGCGGAAAAAGCCCACGGCGAGGAAGAAGGGCCGGTCGCGGCGGCTCGCGCAGCGCTCAAGGACCCATTCCGCGGCGTCCGCCAGCTTGCCGTCGGTGTGGTGCTCGTCACC
>JBEDEF010000270.1:0-2678 GCA_041175845.1 Verrucomicrobiota bacterium | reverse complement strand
CTATTCCTTCTGACCGGAGCGGGCCGCGGGAGGGCGGGGCCGCTGCGGGAGCGGTTCGTGCGGGATCCAGAAGCTGAAGCGCGAGCCGCGGCCGACCTCGCTCTCGAGCGTGAGGTCGCCGCCCATCGCCCGCACGAGCCGGCGGCAGATGCTCAGTCCTAGGCCCGTGCCGGCCTGCGACATCACCTGGTTGCTTTCCAGCTGTACGAAGGGCTCGAAAATCGCTTCTCGCCGGTCCGCCGGGATGCCCGGACCCTGGTCCGTCACGTGAAACCAGAGTCGCGCGAGGGTCCCCGCGCCGGTGATCCGGCTAGCGATCTCCAACCCGGGTCCGTTCGTGAATTTCACCGCGTTCCCCGCCAGATTAAGCAACACCTGACGCAGCCGCGGCACGTCGCCGTTCCATTCCTGGTCCGGCGGATGCGTGGGCGTGACCCGCAGTTCGAGGTTCGCCTTGCGGGCTGCTGGCTCGAGAATCGCGGCCACGTCGCCGAGGATATCCGCAGGCCGAAAGCGCGTTACTTCTAGATGGATCACTCCCGCCTCGAGTTTGGAGTAGTCGAGCACATCGGAGATGACGCTCATCAGCACCTGGCTCGACTTTTCGAGCGTGGAAAGGGTGCGCTCAACGAGGTCGTTGCGCTCCTTCCAGCCCATGCGGAGCAGGCGGGTGCCGGTGATGATCGAAGTGAGCGGGGTGCGCAGTTCGTGGGTGACCGTCGCGAGGAAGGCGCCCTTGGCGCGGTCGGCGGAGGTGGCAGCCACTAGCGCCTGCTCCAGTTCGCTGGTCCGCTCCTGCACCCGCGACTCGAGTTCCCGGAGCAGCTGCTCGCGTTTGCGGGTCTCCGCATCGAGTCGGCGAGCCATCTCGGCGAGACGGCGCATGACTTCCCGAAATTCCAGCGGCAGGCGCCGGAGCCGCGAGGAGTCCTCGAGCAGGGCTCCGTGCCCGGCGGGAGCGAGGGAGAACTGGATTAGAGATTGCCAACCGGCGAGCAGGTCGCGGACGGACCACGTGGCGAAAAGGGAGGCGATCAGCGCGGTGACGAGCGCGACGAGAAGGATCCAGCCGTAGGCGCTTACCACGGGTCGGATCACGTCTTGCCACTCCCGCTGGACGGTCAGCGTCCAATCCAGCCCGGGCACCGGCAGCGACATCGAGAGGTAAGTCACGGGGCGATCCGGAGCATCGCCGTTGAAGCGAACGGGTAGGGGCGACTGGGCGCTGATCAGGCGGCCGAGCGGGAGGAGCGCGAGCGGTTCGAGCGGCGCGTGGGGGAACCCGCGCCCCGTGATGACGCGGACGCGTTGGTCAGTCAGCAGAAGTCGCGTCCCTTGGTTCTCCGCCTGCCGCTGGAGTTGGGCGAGGATCGATTCCACGGTCATCGAGCCCTCGATGATGCCAATCGTTTCGCCGGAGCGGGAGATGACGGGCGCGCTGACCGCGATCAGGAGGTCTCGGCCGAAGCCGCGGCCGCGAAAAGCGCCGGAGACGTAGCTGCGCGCCGTGGCCATCGGTTCGCGGAAGTAGTCGCGGTCGGCCACGTTGAGGGCCGTAGCCGTCGGGTTGGCGGGCAGCGGCCCGGTCGCGGAGGTGCCGGCGAGCACGTTGCCGCGGCGGTCGGCAGCGATGAGACTCAGAAAGTCGCTCGACGCGGCGCGCGCGGCCGCTAGCTCCGCCTGGAGCCGGGCGCGGTCCAGAAACCAGTCCTCTTCCGCGTGGCGGGCGGCGAGGCGTTCGACTACCCCCAGCCCCCCGGCCACTTGGCGGGCGACATGGGACGCGAGGTTGCGCGTCGTCGCGTCGAGGTTGGCTCTAGCCTCGGACAAGGCCCGTTGCTCGAAGGTGCGCGCCGCCAGCAGCCCACTGACCAGCACGGGGAGCGTCCCGAAGATCAGGTATCGCCGCAGCAAGACCGATCGGAAGGTGCCCGCTGCCGACGGCCGTTCCCAGCCCGGGGTTGCCGGAAGCTGTTCGATCACGAGATAGGACAGCCAGACGGCGATGAGGCCATTTGCCGGCTGCAGCACCAGTGCCTGAGTGAAGGACGGGTCGGGGATCACGACCACGTGGCGGTAGAGAAACCACGAGAGCGGTGTACCGAGCACGATCCAGTAGATCAGGTCGGCGAGGAGAGGGTTGATCCGGCGGCGCCATGCGCCCGCCACGGCGAGGCCCTCGAGGGCGATCAGCAAGGCGGAGAAGGGCTGCTGCCATTTCGCGGTGAGGGTGACCGTGCCCGCCGCGAGCACGGCCAAGGCGGCGTACGGGCCGACCAGTCGGACCGCGACCAGATAAAACACTACCCCGAGGACCAGCGAATGACCGAAGAAGACTCCGGGGGCGAACCAATCGGCATAAGCGGCGAGGCCGGAGAGCACCGCCGTGATCGATAGGCCACGTCCCCACGACCAGCCCTTGGTCTCCGTTGCGCTCATCCGTGGGCGAGGCGTTTAAGCCGGGTGGGCACCGCGTCGGGCCCGACCCTGTTTCACCCAGTAGGCCACGGTCTCCAGCAGGCGTTCCGGGTCGAAGGGTTTCGTCAGATAGGCGTCCGCCCCGTTGCGCAGGCCCTCGGCGACGTGGTTTTCATCCGCGCGCGCCGAGACGACGAGCACTGGCAGGCGCTCCAGGTTCGCGGCGCCGCGCACTTGTTGCAGGAGCCAAGGGCCGTCGC
>JBEDEF010000269.1:0-3030 GCA_041175845.1 Verrucomicrobiota bacterium | reverse complement strand
GGGAGGATGCCGCGGCTCGACGGTGCTCGCCGCGGGAGGCCGCACCGGGCGGAAGAAACGGTGATGGCGGACCAAGAGGGGGCCGAAGGATTCCTGCTCCGTGCCGGCGCGCTCCGGAGTTTCCGCGAGGTGGAGGTAATCCACCTCGGCCTCGGTTTCCGCCCCCAGCGCGGCATGGATCGCCTCGATGTCGTATTCCAAGCCCGCGCCTCCCGAGAAGGCGTGGGCGAACCGCAGGATCCGCAAGGGTTGGCCGGGAGTCCTCATCAGGTGAGCCGGTTCCCGGCGTCGGCGGGGCGGCGGCGCCAGGCGGCGACGATCTGACCGATGGTGTCGTCGAGGGTCTGGGTGATGTCCCAGCGCGGGTAATGGGCCCGCATCTTGGTCAGGTCGCTGTAATAGCAGATGTGGTCGCCGGCCCGCGCCTGATCGACGTAGGTGTGGACCTGGGCGCGGCCGGAATGCTTTTCCGCGATTTGGAAGGCCTCGAGGATGGAGCACGAGTTGGCCTTGCCGCCGCCCAGGTTGTAGACCTCGCCGGCGCGCGGGGCGGCGACGAAGGCGGCCATGAAGCGGGCGACGTCGAGGGAGTGGATGTTGTCGCGCACCTGCTTGCCCTGGTAACCGAACACGCGGTACTCGCGGCCCTCGAGGTTGCACTTCACGAGGTAGCTGAGGAACCCGTGGAGCTCGACGCCGCTGTGGTTGGGGCCGGTGAGGCAGCCGCCGCGGAGGGCGCAGGTGGGCAAATTGAAGTACCGGCCGTACTCCTGGACCATAACGTCGGCGGCGACCTTGGAGGCGCCGAAGAGGGAGTGCTTCGACTGGTCGATGGTAAACGTCTCCGCGATGCCCCCGGCGTAGGCGGGGTCGGCGTAGTCCCAGCGGGTGGGCAGTTCGCGCAGGGCGATCCGGTTCGGGGCGTCGCCGTAGACTTTGTTCGTGCTCATGTGCACGAAGGGCGCCTCCGGGCAGGCCTGGCGGGCGGCCTCCAGCAGGTTGAGGGTGCCCACCGCGTTGGTGTCGAAGTCGTCGAAGGGGATCGCGGCGGCGCGGTCGTGGCTCGGCTGGGCCGCGGTGTGCACGATGGCCGTGGGCCGCACCGTCCGCACCAGCGCGAGCACCCCGGCGCGGTCGCGGATGTCGAGCTCGTGGTGGGTGAAGCCGGGAAGCTCGGTGGCGAGCCGCCGCTGGTTCCAGCGGGTGTCGCCCTGCGGGCCGAAGAAGACGGCGCGCTGGTTGTTGTCCACCCCGTGCACGGCATAGCCGAGCTCCCGGGTGAAATAGGTGCAGACTTCGGAGCCGATCAGGCCGGAGGATCCGGTCACGAGCAGGGTCTTGGGCATAACGTCGGTTTGAGGGTGCGCTAGTGGCGGGTGCGGGCAACGTTTGCGACTACGGAGGGCAAGTGGGTAGGGCTACGGCTTGATCGGTGCGGGGCGCCTTGGCTTTCTGCTGGGGCTTGGACTCACGCATGTAGGCGTCCGATGGAGTGCCTCCGGACGGGTCTTGACTCTGACTTAACCGTGAGAGCTACGACGCAGACCGCAGCGTAACCGTGAGAGCTCTGCCGAACCGGCGATCCGAACCGTGGTACTTATGACGGCTGCCAGGCCGCCGTGGTCAGTGGCGTGAGATCGTCCCGGTTGGTCAGCGCGGTTAGTCTGGCCAGCACGTCGCTGAGGTAGGCGAGCGGGTCCGTGCCCCGGCCCTGGTATGAGACGACCAGCGAGTAGATTATCGCTGAACGTTGTTGCCGGCGATCAGCCCCTGATGCACCTGCCGGTAGATCGGTTCCAGCCACAGGGCGGCCACCTTCACCCAGTCGCACATCGACTGGCGGCTGATCTTCGCGCCCCAGCGCTCCGACATCTTCTCCTGCCGGAAGAGCGGCAGGTGATCCACATATTTGCCGATCACGATCGCCGCGATCAGCCCCGCCGAGGCGTAACCGCCAGGCAACACCCGCGCGGGCGCGGCCGCCACCAGCGGCGCCCGATTGCGGTCCAGCCGGTGCCGGTACTTTCGACGCACCAACCGGCGCTTCACCAGCCGGGCCGGCACCAGATCGAGCTCAAAGGTGCTCTCTTCCCCGATCCGCTCGTACAGCTCCGGATCCTTCCGCACCGCATCGGGCCCGATCTCCACCGTCTCGGTGGCCGGCACGTGCGCAAAGGTCTCCTCCGGCGTGCGCCGGGGCTCTCGCTCGCTCCGCCGCTGGTAGGTGATCTCCGTGGTCTTCTCCTCCACCGCGGTGCGGGCCTCCTCGATCCCGGCCAGCGCCAGTTGCCGCTGGGTGAGGTCGAGCTTCTCGCTTTTGCCCCCGCCGAAGACGTGCCGCTGGAACCAAGACAGCTTCGCCTCCAAGGCCGCGATCCGCTGCAACAGCAGGGGATGTTCCGCGATCATTTGCTCGGGCGTCTGCACGCATATCCATAAGCAGGATACGTGCCGCCGCGCATGGGTTTTCAGCGTTCGTACCAGGGCTTCAGCGAGCCCTGCCGCAGATCGACGCCGCCGACCAGCATGGCCAGCCCTCCGGGGCCAGCGCGACCTTCGCCCGCTCGTCGCCCGCCGCGAGCCACGAGAAGCGGCCGCGCTCCAGCCGCTTCGCCAACACCCACACGTCGGAGCCGTCCCAGTACAGAAGCTTCAGGCGTGTACGATCCGTGTTGGTGAAGCAAAACACCGCCCCGCTCCGGGGATCCTCGCCCAGATGCTCCTGGACCGCGGCCCACAGTCCGTTGAAGGACTTGCGCATGTCCACGGGCCGCACGGCCAAAAAGATCCGGATCGCCTCCGGGACCGCGAGCATGTCAGGCGCGCAGGGCCCGGACCAGCGCCACCACGTCCGCCACGCGGCTGCCGCGCAGCACGGTCCCGTCGGCCAACCTGACCTCCAGCACCTCAGCCGGCAACGCCGGCGGCGGGGTGAACGGCAGCGCAAGCTCGGCAAACTTGAGCGGCGGATGGGCACTCGGCTCCCGCGAGGCCTTCGCCACCCAGCCGGCAAACGTCGCATAGTTGATC
>JBEDEF010000268.1:0-2820 GCA_041175845.1 Verrucomicrobiota bacterium | reverse complement strand
CGCAGATCCCCGGCGACGTCGCCCTGGGGGGAATGCAACCCCGGCAGCCCCTCAATGCCCGCCGGCTCAGCCGGGTCGGCCGCGGAGGGAAGCGGTGTGATGGTCGTACCGGTCGGCGGAGCCGGCGGGCTTTGAGGGGCTGCCGGGGTTGCATTCCCCCCAGGGCGACGTCGCCGGGGATCTGCGGATCGTGCAGGCGGTGCTGGAGGCCTTCCGCACCAGCTTTCCGGCGGAGGGCAACCCCACCGGTTCCAACGCGGAGATCACGGCGGCGCTCGCCGGCGCCAACCGCCTTCGGCTCGTGCTCGTGCCCCGGAGTCACCCCGCCATCAACGCGGACGGGGAACTTTGCGACCGCTGGGGGACCCCGTACTTCTTCCACTCCGAGTCCCGCCGGCGCACCACGGTCCGCAGCGCCGGCCCCGACCGGCGGATGTGGACCGCCGACGACGTCGAGCACGCGCCCTGAGGCGGACTCATGCAGTTGGCGGTTGAGCAGCGAGGCGAGATGGCGAGCAGATTTCGGTCGAGGAAGCTCGACGCATACCCGGAGGGTATGTGGAGCGGCTGACGCAGACTGAAAGGTGCCGTCAAATCGCCTCGGGGCGACCGGATCAACTGCATGAGTCCGGCTGAGGCGCCCGAGAGGGACTACGGCCCCTCCGCCTCCAACCACGCCCGGTTGAAGCGGGCGAGGGTGAGCCGCGCATACGGCCAATCCTCCCGCCGGGACCCCGGCCGCAAAGCCCCCGGCCGGCCGCGCTCGTGGAAGCACAGCAGCGTGCCGTCGGGCAGCACCGCGAGGTCGCTGTAGGCGCTGGGGCCGGGCTCGAGCACGCGGGAAACCGGCCACGTGGCGCCGCCGTCCCGGCTCAGCTTGATCGTCAGGTTGCGCCGATCCCGCCGGTCACCCGGGCGCGGCTCCCGCCCGGCAACGCCCAAGTGGTCCGGATTTGCATGCACCAGCGTCGCCGAAGGCCGTCCGGCGGCATCCGGAAGGGTGATCAGTCCCGACATGCACACGGGCTCGACCAGATCCGGGACCAGCTCCGGCCGGCTCCAGTCGCCGGCCCCGTCGGGACTGATCGTCACCACCTTGCGATGATCCGGGGAGCGCGTGCGGGCCAGCAGCAGCACCCGGCCTCCGGGCAACTCCGTGGCGATGGCCTCGCTCGGTCCGGGGGTCCGGGCGTCGTTGGGCACGGCGATCGTCCCGGCCCGCCACGTGCGGCCGCCATCGTCGCTGACGATCGTGGCGCTCACGCCGCGGCCGTGGGGACTGCCTTCGGCGAGGGCGATCCAGACCGGAACCACCAGCCGGCCGGACTGGAGCTGCAGACCGTGCCCGGGGCCAAGCGCCAGGACGCGCCACGGCCACGCGGGGCGGAAGCCGCCGAACGCCCCCGTGACCTCCACCGGCGCCGACCACGTGAGGCCGACGTCCTCGCTGCGCACGTGGAAGGCACGCTGGTACTCGACGCCATAGAGGAGATGCACGGGCCCCTCCCGGGTGGCGATGGCGACCGGGTTGTTGACCGTCTGTTCGTCCGGCCCGCCGTGCTTCCCGCCCGGGTGCTCCGCGAGCACCGGATGCCGCGGAAGGCGCGGGCCCCGATGGGCCACCTGCCGGGCGGGCGCAAAAGTTCGGCCCCCGTCGGTACTGCGCCGCAGGTGCACCTCGATCTCGCCCCAGTCGGCGCCGGAGTACTTCCGCGCCTCGCAATACGCCAGAACGGTGCCGCGGGCGGAGACGACGATCCCCGGGATGCGGTAGGACACGAAGCCGCCCGTGTGCTCCGTGAACAGGTCCGTCCGCTCGAGGAAAGGCGCGGCCGCGCGGACCGCCGCCGCCGCGGCCAGCGCGAGGAACGGAAGTCGGACGCGACGGGAAAAGCCGGTGCAGTTGAAGTGGATGCCCCAGCGAAGCCGCCCTTTCACCCGGGACGAAGCCCGATCCGCCGGTTCCAACGCCGAACCGCGCCGGCCCTCCGGAACTAGCGGTGACCCCACGGGGCGGGTGGCGCGGGGACGGGCTGCGTGAGGTCAAACTCGACCCGGAAGCGGCGGCCCTCGGCCTCGCGCACGAGCCGGTAGCTGAAGGACTTTCCCGGAGAAAGGAGCAGGGACCAGACATTCGTCCGCGCCGCGGGAATGAGTTCCGCGGTGAACCGGTCGGCGGGGAAGTCCTGCCGGGTGGCGGTGCCGGCGGCCGCGGTATCCCCGCCGTACTGGGTGACCTTGTCTTCGGCGCCGTCCTCGTGGCGGTGGCTGTGCTTGAGGCGGAGCCCGGAGGGCGTGCGGGTGATCACCCACGTGCGCGAACGGTTTTCGCCGACGTGGAACGGGATCCGGATCTCGTCCTCGCCGCAGGCCCGCACGTGCATCACGAGCGCCTGACCCGCGAAGGCGGCGTCGGTCGCGCTGGTGCTTTCGACGACCTGGCCCGCGAAGGCCTGGCCGCAGAGTGCCCGCAGCGCGCGCCAGAACCCCTCCTGCTCCGGCGGCAACCCGGCGGCGCCGGCGGTGAAGGGACCGAGCAGGGTGAGGAGCAGCAGCCGATGCATGCGCGAAGGGTGGCAAGCGCGATCCACCCGCGTCAATCGTGGGACCACGCCGGCACCTCCGGCGGCCGGAGTGCGAGACCTGGCCTGCCCATAGATTGACCTCAAAATTCCCCGGCCGCTGGCGCGGGCTCACGGGAAGACCACCCCTGAACCGCGCTCCTGACCGGACGCCTGCTGCACTGTTGCAACGGCGGACCCGTTGCGGCTCCGCGTCTCGGACAAATCCTGTTCCTCCGACGGTCCGCACGCCCTTCCT
>JBEDEF010000267.1:0-7118 GCA_041175845.1 Verrucomicrobiota bacterium | reverse complement strand
GGTCAGCACCGTCGCCGCCTCCAGCCCCGCGGCGGCCCGGCAGCGCACGGGACGCTCGTTCAGAGTCGTGGTGTGGCCGTCCCCCAGCATCAGCTGACCGAGGACGGGCTGGTGGATGCAGCCGAGGACCGGCCGGCCCTCGTGGAGGAGGGCGATCAGGGTGCCCCAGAGCGGAACACCGGTGATGAACGACTTGGTCCCGTCGATCGGATCGAGCACCCAGGTGAAGTCCGCGCCCTCGTTTTCCGTCCCGAATTCCTCCCCGAGGATGCCGTGGCCGGGAAACACCTGCGCGATCCGCGCGCGCATCAGTTGCTCCGCCCCGCGGTCCGCGGCGGTCACGGGTGAGGCGTCCGCCTTGGTCTCCACCGCCAGCCCCGGCTGTCCCCAGTGGCCGCGCAGGAATTCCCCGCTGGTGGCGGCCAGCTCGCGCAGCAGGGCTCGGTGCGGACTCAGATCCATCGCGCCCTTGAAACGCCGAACGCCCGCGAAGGCACGCCTATTCCCGCCGGGCCCGCCGCGCCTCAACCGGGCAAAAAAAGAGCCGGGCCCGCGGGCCCGGCTCGAGAGGGGAGGGTGCCGGCGTCGGCCGGCCCCCCGGGGATCAGAACTTGTACTTGATCGAGCCGTAGATGTAGCGGCCGATCGGGTCGTAGGTGCTGATGTCGTGGGACTGGTTGCCCTCGGAGCGGATGAGCGGCGGGAACTTGTTGAACACGTTGTTCACGCCGACCGTCGCCTGCAGGCCCTTCAGCCAGCGGTTCGAGGAACCGGAGAAGGTGTGGCCCACGCGCAGGTCGAACGTGTGGTAGCTCTTCACGCGGTACTCGGTCGACCAGGCCAGGTCGTCGACCTCGGGCACCCAGGTGTGGCCGATGGTCGCGTTCCAGCTCTTGTGGCTCCAGTCGAGGTTCGTGCGGGTCCGGTAGCGGGGATAGACCGCCGAGCCGGAGAAGCCGTCCTGGTAGCGGGAGACGGCGCCGTTCGGGAGGCTCTGCACCGCGTACTCGCGGATGTAGGTGCCGGCCAGCGAGGCGTTGAAGCTGCCCAGGCCCTGCTGGGTCCACTTGTAGCTCGCCGCGAGGTCCATTCCGTCCTGCCAGAAGCCGGCGACATTGACGATCGAGTTGGAGATCCAGACCTCGTCGGAGGGCCGGTTCGTCATCTGGCCGGGGGAGGTGATCGCCGCGCCCGTGCCGAAGTAGGTCTCACCCGCGAGGCTGGTGCCGAGGCGGACGAGGCTGGCGTACGGGGAGGCCGGGCCCTTCTGCTCGACGTCGGAGACGATGAGGGTCGAGCTGATCGAGGAGACCAGGTCGCGCTCGTCGATGTTGAACCAGTCGGCCGAGACCGAGAGGCCCTTGATGGCCTTGGGGGACCAGACGACGCCGGCGGACCAGTTGCGGGACTCCGAGGGGTTCAGGCTGGAGTTCGAGCCGGACTGCGAGCGGTACTGGCGGGAACCGGAGGCGACGCCGAGGGAGGTGCCGCTGGTGTTGTAGCGGGTGATGTTGATCGAGGACGTGAAGCCCACGGAGACCGGCCCGAACAGGTCATAGAGGGTCGGGGCGGTGAAGGACTCAGAGTACGAGCCGCGGATGGCGAGCTCGTCATTGAAGGGCAGCCAGCGCAGCGAGTACTTCGGGACCGTCGGATCGGAGGTCTTGCTGTAGAGGTCCTTGCGGGCCGCGGCGGAGATCTCCAGCACGTGGAACCCGGGCATCGAGTTGCCGCCGCCGAAGACCGGCACGCGGACCTCGGTGAAGAAACCGTCGGTGGTCTGACGGGCCGCGAACGGCTGACGGGGCGTGGCCTGCAGCCACTGGCCGGTCTGGTCGAAGCGGTCGTTGATGAAGCTGAGTGACTCCCAGCGGGTTTCCGCGCCAACGCCGAGCTGGACGTCACCGGCGGGCAGCCGGAAGACGCTGCCGTTGATGCGCAGGTCGAAGCTGTTCAGCTGGCTGTCGTAGTTGCGGAACTGGACGCCCACCATGCTCTCGATCACGCCCGGGGCCTGCCGGATCGCGAACGGGTTGTAGGCGCCGGAGTTCACCAGCTCGGTGTACTTCACGCCGTCGATCAGGTTCCGGTTGCGGTAGGCGTGGTCGGTGCGGTTGAAGTTGCCGGCCAGCTCATAGCTCCACTTGTCGGTGATCTTGCCCTTCACACCCACGACGCCGCGGATGCTGGTCGACTGGTTGGCGTAGATGCGGGGGAAGTTCACGAACCGGTTGCGGGCCGTGACGGTGACGTTGAAGGGATTGTTGACGTTCGTCGCCGCGACGTTGCCGGAGACCGGCTGGGCGTTGAGGACGGACTCAGTCTCGTTCAGCGAGTAGATGAAGTCGGCGAACAGCGAGGTGCGGTCGTTGAGCTTGTGCTCGAGGGCGGCCGTGAAGCTGCGGCGCTGGGCGCGGAGCAGCATCGTCGGATAGTTGGCCAGATCGAAGAACTGGGCCACTTGGTCCTGCGTCAGCGGGCCCTGGTAGATGCCCTGCGCCACGGCCTGCGCCGGGGTCAGGTCGAGGTTCTGCGGCGGCGCGTTGCGGTTGCCGCCGAGGAAGTAGAAGTCGGTGGTGCCGGCGAGGTTGATCGAACCCGCGAAGGACGGGGTGCGGAACTGGCCCTTGGCGAAGTCGCGCTCCTTCTGGATCAGCGGGTCGCTGCGCTTCCACTCGGTGGTGATGGTGAGGCTGGTCGGCCCGAAGGTCGCGCCGGCCACGCCGAAGTAGCTGCGGGTCGCCCACTTGCCGTCATTGGGGCTCCAGCCGTAGGTGCCGCCGATCTCCGAGCCGGCGTAGTTGGTCTTCAAGATGACGTTCACCACGCCCGAGACCGCGTCCGAACCGTAGGTCGCCGAGGCGCCGTCCGAGAGGACTTCGATGCGTTCGACCGCCGAGATCGGGATCACGCTCACATCCACGAAGCTCGCGCCACCGCTGGCCAGCACTGGCGAGATGTTCGCCCGGCGGCCGTTGATCAGCACCAGCGTCGCGCGGTTGCGCAGGGAAACCTTCGAGCCGCCGTTCGTCGAACCCGACGAAATGTTGCCGTTTTCCGAGCCGATGTTGTTCGAGCCGAAGAACGCCGGCTGGGCCTTCTTCAGGACATCGAGCAGGTCGGTGCTCACGCCGGTCTTCTCAATCTCCGGGGCGCTCAGGACGGTCACGGGAATGGCAGGGGAGCCGGCGGCGATCGGGATCAAGGATCCGGTCACGACGAACTTCTCCATCTTCTGGACGTCGTTGGTCGAGACCGTGGGCTGGGCGGCGAAGGCGACGCCCGCGACCACGGCGGTGGCAAGGCCGAACCGCCCCAAAGAGGCGGCGGCGAGGTGCTGCAGTTTATTCATGGGTTGCTGGTTTGGTGTTCGACCGGATGCCCAACCGGAAGGCTGGGCGCCCAAGCCGAAGGGTCGAGAAAGTCACTTTTCCGTAACATTGCAATACCCTATCCTGAAGCGGCGGTCAGACTCGCCATCCCCCTTTTTTGGCTTCCGGCGTTCGCGTTTGCCTCCACCCGGCCTCCCGGCTAGGGTGTTTTCCCATGATCGACGCCCTCAAAAAAACCCTGCTCGCCGGAGTCGGCGCTGCAGCCGTCTCCAAGGAAAAGGTTGAGGCGGTGCTGGGGGACCTCGTGCGGCAGGGCAAGGTCACCTCCGCGGAGGCCAGGGAAGTTGCCGAAAAACTATTTGCCGAAGGCCGGCGGGAGGCGGCGACGCTGACGCAGGACTTGTCCGAGCAGGTTAAGGGCGCCTTCGCTGGGATTGACCAGCGCGCCCAGCATCGGCTCGACGCCCTCGAGGCCCGCGTCGCCGCCCTCGAGCAGGCCGCCGCTGTCGCCTCCGCACAATCAGCGGACTCCGTTCAGCCGCCTACCCGGGACTAAGAGGTGTTCGACGTCCTGCAGCACGCGGTCCGCGCGAAGGAGATCCTGACCGTCCTGGCGCGACACGGCTTCGCGGACCTCCTAAGCAAGCTAGAGCTTCCCTCGGGGCTTTGGCAGCGCCTTCTGCCGCATCCCGGTCCCGTTCGCTCAACGGGTGAACGCTTCCGGCTGGCCGCGGAGGAACTGGGACCGACGTTCGTCAAGCTCGGCCAGTTGCTCTCGATGCGTCCGGATGTCGTTTCGCACGATATAGTGCTGGAATTGAGAAAGTTGCAGGATAGGGTGCAGCCGGTGTCAGCGGCTGAAATGCTCCCAGTGCTCATCCACGCTTTCGGACGGCCGCCCGCCGAAGTATTTCCGGGTTGGCAGGACACCCCCGTCGCCAGCGCCTCTTTGGCGCAGGTGTATCGGGCACAGCTCCCAAGCGGGGAGACGGTCGCGATTAAGGTCCGCAAACCTCACCTGCAGCACCGCCTGACCGTCGATTTTGAGTTAGCGCTCTGGTTGGCAGGCAAGCTGCAGCTTCACGTCCCATCACTGCGGCACCTAGATCTGCCCGGGGTCGTTGCCGAGGCACGGGACGGAGTACTCCGGGAGCTGGATTTTCGGCATGAGGCCCGGCACCAGCGGTACTTCAACTCGCTGAATTCCAATCCTATGGAGGTCTACGCGCCGAAGGTCTACGATGCCTTCTCCAGTGAGTCGGTGCTGGTCATGGAATGGGTGGAGGGGGTCCCGGTCGGCCAGCTTCGCGGCGATGAACCGGTCGAGGACCGGCGGCGCTGGGCGCGGCGGGGCGCTGAATCCTTGGTTCGGCAGGTCTTCCTCGCCGGCTTCTTCCACGCCGATCCCCACGCGGGTAACCTCTATGTGGCCAAGGATGGACGCCTTTGCTTCCTGGACTGGGGTTTGGCTGGTCATCTGACGCGGCGGCTGCGGCACGCCTTGGCCGACTTCTGGGTGGCGGCGGTCGAGCAGGACAGTGAGCGCATCGTGCAGATCGCAGCGGAGCTGGCGCCGGTGGACGCGCGGCCTGACCTGCGGGCGCTGGAGAAGGAGATCACCCTCGCCCTGCGGGAGGAGCTGAATTTTGCGGTGGGTCGTCAGGCGTTGGGACGGGCGATGTTGCGGCTCCTGTTCCTGTTCGGGCAGCAGGGCATCCCGCTGTCGCGCGATTACGCCCTGATGGCGAAAGCGGTCCTTTCGATCGAGGAGGTGGGGCGCATGCTGGATCCGGAGTTCGATTTCCGGGCGGCGACGGCCCCGGTCTTGCGAGAGCTGCATCGCGAGCGAGCCAGTCCGGGGGTGCTGCTCCGCCGTTCCCGCGAGATGGTGCGGCAAACCGTGCTTGGGCTGCAGGAGTTGCCCTTTGAGCTACGCCGCCTACTTCGGCGGCTCGAACACGACAGTTTGGCGATTAACCTGCACCACCGGGGCCTCGAGGACCACGACGATGCGGTCAAAATTGCTGCGAACCGGATCACGCTGGGGGTGATCATCGGGGCTCTGATTATCGGGTCGTCGCTGATCGTGACGACTGGCATCCAGCCGCACCTGTTTGGTTATCCGGCTCTGGGGATCGTGGGGTACCTGCTTTCGGCCTTACTGGGCCTGTATGTGGTCTGGGACATCATCCGGCACGGACGCCACCGGTGAGTTCGCGTCGGAAAGAACACTTTGGTGCCTCAAGTGTTCAACGACTTCGAGCTATCTCCACGGCATTCCGCCCCCTCTCTGCCCCCGCCAGGCAGTTTGCGTGGACTTTTGCTTCGGTTCACGTGGGCTTCTCTCCGCGTGATCAGGCGGGAGACGCGTCGCTTCCGAACGGCTTCCGATCGCGTGAACTGCGGGGAAATCATCTGCCTTCGCTGGCCCAGCAAGGCCTCGACGCGCTACGCGAGACCCGCGAGGTTAACGCAATGAGCCTCGTCGCCTCCGCCCGGCGTGAACTTCGCCCCACCGTCGCCCTGGCGGTGCCGATCGTCGTCGGTCAGGTCAGCCAGATGCTCATGGGGCTGACGGACAGCGCGATGATCGGGCACGCTGGGACGGTTCCGCTCGCGGCGTCCGCCTTTGCGAGCAATATTTACAACATCTTCTATGTGATGGGGATAGGCCTGATGTTGCCGGTGGCGGTCTTCGTGGCCCGCGCCCGTGGGGCGGGCTCCCCCCGGGAAGCCCGCGAGTACCTGCGGCACGGGTGCCTGCTGGCGGTCGGATTTGGCCTGGTGGAAATGCTCCTGATGGGCGTCTTGGCGACGCAGCTGCACCGCTTCGGGCAACCCCCCGAGGTGGTGGCGGCGGTGGGCCCGTATTTCCTACTCTGCGCTGTTTCGATCGTGCCGGTCCTGTTGCAACTGACGCTGCGGCAATTCGCGGAGGCGATGGGACACCCTTGGGTCCCGATGATCATCACGCTCGGCGCGGTGGCCCTAAACGCCCTCCTGAATTGGATTCTGATCTACGGTCATTGGGGTGCCCCAGCTTGGGGGCTCACCGGTGCCGGGGTGGCCACCTTGGTCGCCCGGATCTGCGCCTCGCTGGGCTTGTGGCTCTGGATCGCGGGTAACCCCCGTTTAGGCGTAACTCGGCGAGCGCCGGCCGATGGCGCCGCCGCCCCCGTCGGACCGACTTGGTCCGGCAGTCGGCTCCGCGAAATGCTCGGGGTAGGCTTACCCGCCGCCGGGATGCTGCTGTTCGAAGCCACCGCCTTCTCGGTGTCCGGCCTGATGGTCGGTTGGCTGGGAGCCGTGCCCCTCGCGGCGCACCAGATCGCGATTACCTGTGCCTCGCTCACCTTTATGGTGCCGCTGGGCCTCTCCATGGCCGCCGGGATGCGGCTGAGCCACGCAGTGGGGGCCGGCGAACGCGATCGCTTCCGCCCGCTGGGGCTTAGCGCTTTGGGCGCCGGACTCCTCTGCATGCTGGGGTTTATGACCCTCTTCTGGCTGGCTGGCCGCCCCTTGGCCGCCGCCTTCTCCGCCGATCCTGCGGTCATCGGGCTGGCTACCGGACTCTTAGCCGTCGCGGCGGTCTTCCAACTGGCGGATGGGGTGCAGGTGATTTCCGCCGCGCTGCTGCGCAGCTTGCTGGATGTGCGGGTCCCGGTGGCGATCACCTTCCTCGCCTATTGGGGGCTGGCCTTACCGCTGGGTTATGGGCTGGGCGTCGCCGGGCCGTGGGGCGCCGCCCAGCCCATAACCCAGCGGTAAGGCCAGCCCCCAATAGGC
>JBEDEF010000266.1:0-3244 GCA_041175845.1 Verrucomicrobiota bacterium | reverse complement strand
TTCTCGCCCAACACCTCCTGCCGGATCTCGATCCGCTGGTCGGCGGCATTCCGGACTACGGTGAGGACGAGCAGGGCGTCTTTGCTCTCGGAGATGCGAACGAATTTCAGCTCCTGGACCGCCTTGCCGACGGCCTGGTTGGTCCGCTCGAGGTTGCCCCCAAGGGTGGCTTCCAGTTCACCGCGCAGGTAGGCGACGGTGCCGGCGCCAGCCCCGGCGGCCACGATGGCGACACAGCCTGAGCCGAGGCCGGCGAGGGCAAGGAGCAGCAGCGAGGCCGCAAAGCCTCGCAGGGAACGGGAGGGCGAAAGATTCATCGCTGGAGCAAGACCGCCATAACCCGAGGTCGGTTCCAAGGCTTAATCCCTTGCGTGGGGATCCCGCTCCCCCACCCTCCGCGGGATGGGTGCACCCGCTGAGGATCCCGCTGAAGTTGAACGCGCGTACCGCCGTGCGCTCTTCAAGCTGATCCTTCATCTCGGCTACGTTTTCGTGCTCTGCATCGGCGCCTTTGCCATCCGCAAGGCCTTCGGCCTGCCGCCCGCCTTCCTGACGATCGTGCTGGTGCTCGCGCTGGTGCTCTTCAGCCCGGAAATCTTCCGGTTCATGGTCCTGCGGGCGAAGGTGCAGCGCATCCGCGCGCGCGACTGAGCCGCCCGCTTGCGCGACGCCCGTTTCCCGCCTAGCTCGGGGAATGGAGAACTTCACCTTCCACAATCCGACTCGGATCCTGTTCGGCCGCGGGCAGATCGCCGCCCTGGCGCAGGAGATTCCCGCGGGAACCCGCGTCCTCCTTCTGGCCGGCGGTGGCAGCATCCGCGCCAACGGCGTCCACCCTCAGGTCCGCGCCGCGCTCGGCAACCGCACGGTGGAAGAATTCTGGGGCGTGGAGGCCAACCCGGACTACGACACCTTGATGCGTGCCGTGGAACTGGTCCGGCGGGAGCGGCTGGAGTGGATCCTCGCGGTCGGGGGCGGCTCGGTCCTCGACGGCGCCAAGTTCGTGGCGGCGGCGGCAGGGCATGCCGGCGATCCCTGGGAAATCCTGACCAGCGCCGGGGCCAAGGTCACCTCGGCCTTGCCCCTGGCGGCCGTCCTCACGCTCCCGGCGACCGGTTCGGAAGCCAACGCGGCCGCGGTGATCAGCCGGCGGGCGTGGCGGGAGAAGCTGTTCTTCATCCACCCCTCCGTCTTCCCGCGCTGCTCCGTGCTGGACCCGGAGACGACGTTCTCCCTGCCGGAACGCCAGGTGGCCAACGGCATCGGCGACGCCTTCTGCCACGTGCTGGAGCAGTACCTCACCCACCCGGCCGACGCGGCGGTGCAGGACGAGTTCGCCGAGGGTGTCCTGCGGATCTTGGTCCGTGAGGGCCCGCGGACGTTGGCTAAACCGCGCGATTATGCCGCCCGCGCCAACCTCGTCTGGGCTGCCACCTGGGCGCTCAACGGGGCGATCGGCGCCGGCGTGCCGCAGGACTGGGCCACCCATATGATCGGCCACGAGCTGACGGCTCTGCACGGCCTCGACCACGCCCGCACGCTCGCGGTGGTGCTGCCGAGCCTGCTCGAGGTCCGCCGCGAAGCCAAGCGGGAGAAGCTACTGCAGTACGGCGAGCGGGTCTGGGGCATCCGCGAAGGCTCGGTGGCCGAACGGGTGGACGCGGCGATCGCGCGGACCCGGGCCTTCTACGAGTCGATCGGCCTGCCGACCACGCTGGGCGCCCACGGCATCCCGGTCACGACCGCCCCTGAGGTCGCGCGGCGGCTCGCGGCGCGCGGAATGACGCAACTGGGTGAACGGGGCGAGGTCACCCCGGCCATCGTCGAGGAAATCCTGCGGCGGGCCGCTTAACGGCCCCGGTCAGCGTGCTTTCGGCGCCGGGAGGCGGGCGGCGAGCAGCGCCCGCAACTCCTGCAGCGTGGCCGCGTGGAGGGGGTCACTGGCGAGATTGGTGAATTCGCCCGGATCGTTGGCGTGGTCGTAGAGCTCGAGACCGTTGCGGCCCTCGTCCCATTCCGTGCAGCGCCAGCGCTCGGTGCGCACGCTGCGGCCCCAATGTTCGGCCTTGGGCCCGCGCCGGGCCTGGGTGAAGGCCCCCGCGTGCAGGCGCGCCTTGGGATCCGCCAACAGCGGGCGCAGGCTCCGGCCCTCGAGCCCGGCGGGCGCCGGCAGACCGGCGAGATCACACAGCGTCGGATAAAGATCGAGCAGCTCCACCACGGACCCGCTCGCCCGGCCGTTGCCGGCGGCGCCCGGCGCGAAAACGATCAGCGGCACGCGGGCGGATTCCTCGAACAGGCTCCGCTTGTGCCACAGTCCGTGCTCGCCGAGGTGCCAGCCGTGGTCGCCGGTGAAGACGATCAGCGTCTGCTCCGCGACGCCCTCGCGTTCCAACGCCGCCAGCAGGCGCCCGGCCTGGGCATCCATATAGCTCACCGTCGCGAGGTAGGCCCGGATCGCGGCCCGGCGCTGGTCCGGCGTCGCGGTCATCGTGTACTGCGGCACCGCCTCGTTGCGCGCGGGCAAGGGGATATCGGCCACGTCGTCCGCCGGCTCGGCCGGCAGCGTGATCCGCTCGAAGGGATAAAGGTCGTAGTACTTGGCCGGGGCGACGAACGGCAGGTGCGGACGATGAAACCCCACCGCGAGAAAGAACGGCTGGGAACGGTCCCACCGCCCCAGCCACGCGATCGCTTCCCGCGCGAACCCGCCATCCACGAGGTCATCGTCCCCCGCCATGCTCTCCTCCCACGGCAAACCCTCGCGGCGCCGAGTGGGGACTTGGACCGCGCTCGGCCGCTTGGGCGGATAGGGGCGCTCGTCCTTGAAGGGCGTGCCGAAGTCCCACGCCTGCGGATCGTCCCGGCTCTCGTCACCCGAGGGCACGCCGAGGTGGAAGATCTTGCCGGCGCGCGCTGTGGTGTAGCCATTGCGACGGAAATGGGTGGGGAGCGTCACCACGCCGGGTAGATTGCGGTACAGGTCATCGGCGTTCAGGGTGACCCCCGTCGTGTACGGACGCATCCCGGCCAGCAGGGAGGCCCGCGACGGGTTGCAATGGGGAAACTGGCAGTAGGCGCGGTCGAAGCGCACGCCCCGGCGGGCCAGCGCGTCCAGGTTCGGCGTCTGCGCCAGCGGGTGCCCATAGCTCCCGAGCGTGGCGGCGAGATCATCGGCGAGGATCAGGAGAACGTTGGGGCGGGCGGGTGCGGCCGCGTGCGCCGGCACCCAGAGCATCAGCAG
>JBEDEF010000265.1:0-3758 GCA_041175845.1 Verrucomicrobiota bacterium | reverse complement strand
GCCCCGCGAACCTATTTCTGGGCGGCCCACCGGGCGAACTTTGCCGCCCTCCAGGAACTCGACCTCCGCGACCTGCGCTCCCGGGCGGAGGCGGAGCTCCGGCTCGAGGGCCGGGTCCCGGATGCCTTCCTGCGGAAATTCCTGCTGACCAACCTTGAGGCGCGGCCGGAGGGCGGCTGGCGCTGGGCGGTCAACCTGCCGGTGCTCGCGGCCGCAATTCCGGCCCTGGAGGCCAACCCCTTGGTGCAGGAAGATCGATACCTAGGCCCCGTGCGTGTGATCGTCGGGGGGCGTTCCGCGTATGTGCAGCCGGAGGACCATGCTTTGCTGCGGACCCATTTTCCGGCGGCGGAGATCGTCACGCTACCGGCGTGCGGCCACAACCCCCACTTGGACGACCGCCCGGGCTTCGTCGCCGCGGTGCTGCGTTGAATCCCGCGCGCGGCCGCGGCCGGGTTTGCCTTGCCTTGCGCGGCGCGGCGCGTCTGCTGCCGACACCCCTTTCGCGATGCCCGTCGTCACCCCTTCGCAGACGCAGTCCGAGTATGATGTGATCGTCGTCGGTTCCGGCGCCGCCGGCGGCCAGACGGCCTACACCTGCGCCCTTGAGGGGGCGAAGGTGCTGATGCTGGAGGCGGGGCGCGACTACGACCCGGCCCGTGAGACCCCGATGTTCCAGGTGAACAGTCAGGCCCCGCTGCGCGGCCAAAGCACCCCGGACAAGCCCTTCGGGTTCTACGACGCGACGATCGACGGGGGCTGGCAGGTGCCCGGCGAGCCTTACACCAGCGCCTCGGATGATCCCGCCCGGCAATTCTGGTGGTGGCGGGCGCGGATGATGGGCGGCCGCACCAATCACTGGGGCCGCATCTCGCTGCGCAACGGGCCGTACGACTTCAAGCCGCGCACCCGCGATGGCCTCGGGTTCGACTGGCCTCTGGCGTACGAGGATGTCGCGCCCTATTACGACAAGGTCGAGATGCTGATCGGGGTCTACGGGGACAATAACGGCCTCGAGAACACGCCGGATTCCCCGCCGGGAGTTTTGCAGCCGCCGCCTATCCTCCGGGCGGGTGAGCAGTATGCCCGCGCGAAGGGCAAGGCGCTCGGTCTGCCCGTGATCCCGATTCATCGGGCGGTCCTCACCCAGCGTCAGGACCCCGACGTCCTCCCGGCCAAGATCCATCCCGGCAATCCCCGCGCCCAGCGGTTACTCGCCGACTCGATGCGCCAGCGTGCGGCCTGTTTTTGGGCTACGCCTTGCGGGCGGGGCTGCTCCATCCGCGCCAATTACCAGTCAACCACCGTCCACCTGCCCCCGGCGCTGGCCAGCGGCAACCTCGACATCGTGGCCAACGCGATGGCGCGCGAGGTCACCGTCGATGCCGCCGGCAAGGCGACCGGGGTGCTGTACCTCGACAAGGCCACGGGCCAAGAGCAGCGGGTGAAGGGTCGCGTGGTGGTGTTGGCGGCCAGCTCCGCGGAGTCGGTCCGCATCCTCCTTAATTCCCGATCCGCGCGCTTTCCGCAGGGCTTGGCCAACTCGAGTGGTCTGGTGGGCAAGTACATCATGGATACGGTGGGCGCCGGGCTGGCCGGGCAGATCCCGGCACTGGAGAACCTGCCACGCCACAACGAGGACGGTGCCGGCGGCAACCACGCCTACGTGCCGTGGTGGCTCTACCGGGAGCAACTCGCGGGGAAACTGGGCTTCGCCCGTGGATATCACATCGAGTTTGGCAGCGGGCGGCAGATGCCCTCGCTGCACACCGTAGCTGGGCTGGAGGCCTTCACCCGCGGCAGCTTCGGCCGAAAGTTCAAGGAGGATGCGCGTCGCTTCTACGGGTCCTTCATCGGCTTCGCCGGCCGCGGGGAGATGATCCCCAACGAGGATTCCTACTGTGACCTCGATCCGGTGGTCCGTGACCAGTGGGGCATCCCGGTGCTGCGCTTTCACTGGAAGTGGTCCGACCATGAGACCCGCCAGGCTTCGCATATGCAGCGCACCTTCGCCGACTGGATCTCAGCAATGGGCGGTAAGGTCCGCGGGACCCCTGCGATGGACGGCGCCAAGGCGATTGAGCCGGGCGGCAAAATCATCCACGAGGTCGGCGGAACAATCATGGGCGCCGATGCTCGGCGATCGGTGACCAACCAGTGGTGCCAGACCTGGGACGTGCGCAACCTGTTCGTCACCGACGGTGGCCCCTTCTGCTCCAACGCCGATAAGAATCCCACCCTGACCATCATGGCGTTGGCGTGGCGCGCGAGCGACTACCTGCTGGCCGAGCTGCGCCGAGGAAATCTTTGACGATGAATCCGTCCCCCGACGCTGCCCCGCGCCTCAGCCGGCGCGATGCCCTCAAGTGGATCACGGCTGCCGCTGCGAGCTCCCTCGCTTTTTCCCCCGAGCTGCGCGCTGGTGCCCCCGCGGCCCGTGGATACGGTACCGACCCGGATCTCCAACGTGCTTACGCTCCGGGAGACGTCTGGCCGCTGACCTTCACGCCTGCTGAGCGGGCCGCGGCGGCCGCCCTCTGTGGCCTGATCCTGCCGCCGGATGCGGAGGGCCCTGGTGCCGAGGCCCTGCAGGTGCACGACTTCATCGACGAATGGATCAGCGCGCCTTACCCCGGGCACGACGCCGACCGGAAGATCGTGACGGAGGGTCTCGCCTGGCTTGATGCGGAGGCGCGCCGCCGCTGGGGAAGCGAGTTTGCCCGCGGGACCCCGGCGCAGCGCACGGCCCTCGCGGAGGACGTTTGCGACCTCGCCTCCGTGCGAGCGGAGCTGCGAGCCGGCGCCCGCTTTTTTCAGCGTTTCCGCGATCTGACCGCGGGAGGCTACTTCACCACACCGGAGGGCATGAAGGATTTGGGCTACACCGGAAACTACGCGCTGGAGGCCTTCACCGGGCCGCCGCCGGAGGTATTGCGCCGGCTCGGCCTAGCCTGATGGGCGGCGGCCGCGGCGCCGAGCTCACTCCGGGATTGCGCGCCCCGAAAAAGGGGCTGGATTGATTTGGTGAAGCTCCACGTCCTGCCCGCTGGGCCGATCCAGACCAACGCCTACCTCCTCACGGCGCCCGAGCGCGGCGAGGCGTTGCTGATCGATGCCCCGGGCGACGTCTGGCCCGCGGTGGAGGCCGTCCTCCGGGATGAGAAATGCCGCCTCACCGAGCTTTGGATCACCCATGGCCACTGGGATCACACGCAGGGCGCCGCGGAGGTAGTCCGCCGATCCGGCGCTCGCGTCCGGGCGCATCCCGACGATCGCGTGTTGATCGAAACTCCGGAGATCATGGAACGTTTTCTCGGCGAGCGGTTGCAGTTGGAACCCGTGAAGGTCGACGCCTGGGTGCGCCAGGGTGAACGATTGGAGGCGTTGGGCCTCGCTTTCGAGGTCCGCCACGTCCCGGGCCATTGTCCCGGTAACGTCTTGTTTTATTGCGGGTCGCTGCGGGCGGCCTTTGTGGGCGACGCCCTCTTCGCCGGGAGTGTGGGTCGGACGGACCTGCCCGGGGGCGATTTCGCCGTGCTGGAGGCTAGTATCCGCGGGCAGATCTACTCCCTGTCCGACGACACCACCGTATTCCCGGGCCACGGGGCCCGCACCACCGTTGGCGCGGAGAAGGCCGGCAATCCCTATGTTGCTGCCTGATCCCGTACACGAGGGCCCAATGCGTCGAGCGCTCGCGCTCGCGCGGGGCGTGTGGGGCGAAACCCAACCGAATCCGATGGTCGGCGCGGTGCTGGTGG
>JBEDEF010000264.1:0-9510 GCA_041175845.1 Verrucomicrobiota bacterium | reverse complement strand
GGGCAGGCCCTCTCGCTCCGCCCCGCGCCCGGTGTGGCGATCTACCGCGCCGCCCGTACTGCGCCCGATCGCCCGAAAGTGCCCGGCGGCACGGAGCAACGGCCTGACCTCTTCCCGCCGGAGTAAACCCTCGCCTTCCGGCCACGTCCCGTTAGGATCCAGTTCCGTCTCGGTTACGCGATGAATCTACTGTTAAACTTTGTGACGGCTCCGTTTAAGAAGGCGCAGGATTTTAATGCTGCAACCGCCTGCAGGATCGGTGGTTTTGACCATGCTTTTAAGGCGAGTCCCGAGTTAGTAGATAGCGATTTTAAAGATCGGTACGGCTCGATTCTAAAGCAGGCGAGAGGCGCTGGGTATTGGTTATGGAAACCCTATTTTATCCTGAAAACACTCGAACGCGCCCAGGACGGCGACATCCTCATGTATGCCGACTCCGCATCGCATTTCATTCACTCGGCCGCTCCGGTGTTCGTGCTCCCCGCGCAATTTCACCAACCCGTCATTCCTTTTGAGCTAGAACTGCCAGAGCGTGCCTGGACGAAGCGCGATGCCTTTATTGCCTTAGGGGTGGACGGGAATGGTTATGAAGTAACGCCGCAGCGTCTCGCTTCCTTCATCCTGTTTCGTAAAAGCCCAATGAGCCTCCAATTTTGCCAAGACTATTTGAATTACTGCACGAACGAGCAGATTTTGACGGATGCAGCCAATATAGATGGCAAACCTAATTATGATGACTTCGTGGAGCACCGCCACGACCAATCGATTTTTAGCTTACTGACTAAGAAATACGGACTGCAGGCGTTTAGAGATCCGTCGCAGTGGGGCAATGGACGAAAGTCTCAGGATGCGAACTCAGACTATCCGCAAATTATCGAGCACACCAGACAGCCCAGTCCTGGATCGCCGAAGCTGAGCGATAAAATCAAACGCTTCTTTTTTTCTTAAGGAGTACCGGCCGGACGGGCTCAGGTCGTTGCAGGTTGCCGCCGGGGCGAAAGGGCTGCCTGACCCCGTCCCCTTTCGCTTCAGGGACGAACTTCCCGGGCCGGCCGGTGCCGTCATGGCTGATTTCCTTCCGCGGCAAAAGTCTCTCGATCCCCACGTGGGGAGGGGAGTCGTTTCGCGCCCAGCAAAGTGCCCGCGTGGCTAGCGCGCCTGCTGCGCTAGCCCGCACGAGGGCGGCGGCGGGGAATCTATTTGCCGCGTCCCGCGGCTTCTGCGTCGGTACGGGCTCACCCCGACCGTCCCACCCCTCTCGTCTGTTCCCGCCATGACGCTTCTGCGCAGCCTCCTGGTCCTGGCCTTTGCCCTGTCCCCGTTGGCCGCGGCCGAACGGCCCAACATCCTCTGGCTCACCAGCGAGGATCACGGACCTCATCTGGGCTGCTATGGGGATCCGCTGGCCCGGACGCCCCACCTCGACGCCCTGGCGGCCAAGGGCATGATCTTCAAGCGGGCGTGGTCGAACGCCCCGGTCTGCGCGCCGGCGCGGACGGCCATCATCTCCGGGATGTTCCCGCCCTCCCTTGGGGCGGAGCACATGCGGAGCGAGGTCGCGATGCCCGCGGGGGCGAGGATGCTGCCGCAGTACCTGCGCGAGGCCGGGTACTATTGCACCAACAACGCCAAGGAGGACTACAACCTCACCAAGCCGGGGCAGGTGTGGGATGAGTCCTCCGCCCAGGCGCACTGGCGCAAGCGGCCGGCGGGCGCGCCGTTCTTCGCCGTCTTCAACGCCGGCCAGAGCCACGAGGGCCAGGTCTATCGCCGGCCGCATCAGGCCGTGCTCGACCCGGCGGCGGTGCGCGTGCCGGCCTACCACCCCGATACCCCGGAAGTGCGGCGCGACTGGGCGCAGTACCATGACAATGTCAGCACCGTCGACGCGATCGCGGGCGGTCACCTCCGGGAGCTCGCGGCGGCCGGGCTGGCCGAAGACACCATCGTGTTCTACTACGGGGATCACGGGCCGGGCCTGCCGCGCAACAAGCGCTGGCCGGGTGATTCTGGCCTGCGGGTGCCGCTGGTGGTTCACTTTCCGCCGAAGTGGCGGCACCTGGCCCCGAAGGAGTATGCGCCGGGCGCGCGCTCCGACCGGCTGGTAAGCTTCGTCGATCTGGCGCCCACCGTGCTGAGCCTGGCGGGCATCGCGCCGCCGGCGGCGATGCAGGGCCGGGCCTTCGCGGGCCGGCATCAGGTCGACGGGCCCGCGTACCTGCACGGTTTCCGAGGCCGGATGGACGAGCGGTACGACTTCGTGCGTTCCGTCACGGACGGCCGCTATGTCTACCTGCGCAACTACTGGCCGCACGTGTCGCAGGGCCAGCGGGTGCGCACCCAGTTCCAGATGCCGACGACGCAGGTCTGGCGCCGGCTATACGACGAGGGCCAGACGAACGACGCGCAATCGATCTTCTGGCGCGAGCCCAAGGCGCCGGAGGAACTCTACGATCTGCACACCGACCCGGACGAGGTGCGCAACCTCGCGGCGGCGCCGGAGCACCGCGGGGTGCTCGAGCGGCTGCGGGGCGAGGCCCGGGCCCACGCGGCACGCATCCGCGACCTCGGGTTCCTGCCCGAGGCAGAGCTCCATGCCCGCGCCGGCCGGGCCGCGCCGCGCGATGTCCTCAGCACCGATGCCGCCTATCCGTTTGCCCGCGTGCTGGCGGCCGCGGAGACGGCCTCGGGGAGCGATCCCAGCGCCGTTCCGCAACTGCAAGTGTACCTCAAGGACGGGGACGCCGGTGTGCGGTACTGGGGCGTGCTGGGGGCGCTGATCCGCGGTCCGGCGGCGACGCGGGCGATGCACGAGGGACTCGTCGCCGCCTTGGCGGACCCCTCCGCGAGCGTGCGCATCGCCGCGGCGCAGGCGCTCGCCCGGCACGGCGACGCGGCTGATCTTCCCCGGGCCCTCGACACATTGCGGGCCTGCGCGGACCCGACCCAGACCAGCGCCTTCGCCGGCATCGCGGCGATGAACGTCATCGATGAACTCGGCGAGCGGGCCCGACCGCTGCTCGGCTTCGTGCGGGGCATGGAGGTGCGCGATCCGCAGACCCCGTCCCGCAACAACGACTACGTGCAGCGCCTGAAGGGCATCGTCCTAGAGCGTTTCGGCGAAGAGTCGGCGACGCCCGGCCGAAAGAAGCGCAAGTGAGGCCCACGGCGCCCCACCTCCGGCTGCCCATCGCGGGTGATTCCAGCGCCGCCCGCCTGTTTTTCGCCTACTCCCCCGAAGCGTCCACGACCCGCTCCATTTGACCATACCCCACCATGCCCAGTGCTTACTTTTCCCGGATCGTTGCCGCAACGTGGCTTGCGTTCGCCCTGACCGCGCTCCCTGCCGGAGAGCCACCGGCTCCAACGGGGGCGATTCGCGGTCGTGTCCAGAACGTCGCGACCGGCCAGTACCTCAATAACGCCCGCGTCACGGTCAAGGGGACCGCACTCTCGGACCTCACGGATGAGTCCGGCACGTACCGGATCGCCCAGGTGCCGGCGGGGACCGCGGTCCTGCAGGTGTTCTACACCGGTCTAGATCCGGAGGAGATTACCGTGCGGATCACCGGCGGGGGCACCGTGGTGCAGGATGTCAGTCTCACCAGCGCCGCCCTGTTCGGAAAGTCGCAAGGCACCGTAAAGCTCGACGCCTTTGTTGTCTCCACCGGCCGCGACACCAACGCCGCCTCGATCGCGGTCAACGAGCAGCGCTTCGCCCCGAATCTGAAGAATGTCGTCAACACCGACGCCTTCGGGGATGTCACGGACGGCAACGTGGGCGAGTTCCTCAAGTTCCTGCCGGGGATCACCACCGACACGGATGTGAACGAGGGGGGCACGGTGACAACGATCTCCGTGCGCGGCTTTAGTTCCGGCATGACGCGCGTCTCGAGCGATGGGGCCCAGCTGGCCAACACCGGGAGCGCGCAGGGGAACATCCGGACGTTTTATTTCAGCCAGGTTTCCGCCAACAACGTCGCGCGGGTCGAGGTCACCAAGGCGCCGACGCCGGCCACGCCGGCCGACACCCTCGCGGGCTCCGTCAACATGGTGAGCAAGAGCGCGTTTGAGCGCAAAACCGCGCAATTGAACTACAGCCTGAGCCTGACCGGCAGCAGCCAGAACCTGAGCCTGGGGCGGGAGCCGTTCGTCAACGATGCGCGGGTCCGCAAAATCCTGCCGGGCGTGATGTTCGACTACACGCTGCCGGTGAACCGGGACTTCGGGATCGTCGTCACCGGCCAGAGTATCGACCGCCATACGGATCAGGCGCTGAACACGAAGACGTACGGCACCGGGGCCGCCGGCGCGAGCAGCGCCAACCCTTACCTGCAGGCGATCCGTTTCCTCGAAGGCCCGCGTCTGGCGTACCGGCGTTCGCTGGCGGTGAAGGCCGACTGGCGCGTCGCCACGTACTCGGTCCTGTCGGCCGGTTTCCAGACCAGCGCGTTCCTCAACGAGCGCTCGCCGATCGAGACCGCGATCAGCGCCGGCACCAACGCGACCCCGGCGGTGGCGGGGGGCAAGCCGCTGACCTTCGGACCGGATTTCACGAGCGGTGCGACGGGCCGCGGGAGCATGACCCTGATGGGCGGAGCGGATTTCCAGCAGCCGGGGCGCACGCGGGCCGGGAATTTCCGCTACCGCTTCGACGACGGGAAGTGGCGCATCGAGGCCGGCCTCGATCACTCGATCTCGATCGGCGCCGTGCGGGACAGCAACGCCTCCCCGCCGCGGTTCCGCGCTCTGGCCTACAGCTTCGCCGTGCCCATCCGCGTCCAGTTTAACGACCTCGGGGATGTCGCGCCGCGGACCATCCGGCTCTTCGACAACAACGAGCGCGAGGTGAGCATGTTCGAGTTGCGGAACTACCGCCTTGCGACGGCCCAGAGCACCTACCGCGACTTCACCGACACCCTTGGGAGCGGAAAACTGGACGTGCGCCGCCAGCTGCCCTTCGTCCCATTTCCGGCCGCGGTGCAGGCGGGGTTCCTGACCCGGACTCAGGAGCGCGACATTCGCCGTTACAACCCGATCTGGACCTACACCGGCCCGGCCGACACGTCCTTCATGGCCCACACGGCGTACCGGACCCGGGCCGACCCGCGGTTCCAGGCCATGCAGTGGCCCTCGGTGGTCAAGGCGTGGGCCGCCTGGCAGGCGAATCCCGGCCTCTTCACCCAGACGCCCGCGCAGGTCGTCGCCACCGAGCAGTTCAAGATCACGAACTCGGAGTATGTGCGGGAGCGGGTATCCGCCCAGTATGCGATGGTGGAGCTCAAGCCGTTCGCGCGCCTGTCGCTGCTCGGCGGGGTGCGCCGGGAGCGGACGTCGGTCGACGGCCTCGGGCCCATCTTCGATCCCACGGCGGTGCGGCTGCGCAACGCCGACGGCAGCTTCGCCCGGACGGCGGACGGGTCCCGCATCCGGAAGGCCGAGGCCGGGGCCGTCGGCTCGCTGCAGGAGCTCGCGCTCGTCCGCAAGGAGCGTGGCTTCGGCGCCAACCGGCTCTACGACGGCAATTACCCGAGCCTGCACCTCACGTAACAGCAGAGCGCGAACCTGATCGCGCGCGCCGCGTATGCCGAGACTTACGGCCGCCCGGATTTCACGAACATCATCCCCAACACCTCGATCACCGAGCTCGACGTCAACAATGATCCCAGCGCGCTCGACGGCCGGATCAGCGTGCGCAACCCGGGCCTGAAGCCGTGGTCCGCCCGGAACCTGGATCTTTCGCTGGAGTATTACACGGCGCAGGGGGGGCTTTTCAGCGTGGGCGCCTTCCGCAAGACCATCCAGGGATTCTTCGTCTCCTCATCGATCATCGCCACGGAGCAGGACCTGCGGGAGTTCGACCTCGGCCCGCAATACCTTGGCTGGGAAATCAACAGTACCACCAACGGGGGCGACGCCCGCGTGGATGGGGTCGAGTTCAACGCGCAGCATTCGCTGCAGGCCTTGGGCAACTGGGGCCGGCCGTTCCAGGCCTTCCTCAACGGCACCAAGCTCAAACTTTACGGCAACCAGCGCGGCAACTTCAGTGGGTTTGTCCGGGGCACGCTAAGCTGGGGCCTCACCTACAATCACCGGCGCTTCAAGGTGGTGGCGCGTTGGAACCATCGCGGGCAGCGGCTCGACTCCGTGGTCGCGGCGCTCAATCCGAACGGGGGTAGCTACACGATCCCGCGGACCATCATGGACCTCAATGCCGAGTTCCGGGTGAGCCCGCGGCTGTCCGCCTTCGCGAGCGCGCAGAATGTGTTCGCGGTGTCGGACAAGGTGGAGCGGTTCGGCGACAACACGCCGCCCTATGCCCGCCGCACCTCGGACACCAACACGGGGGTGCTCCTCACCTGGGGAGTGAAGGGCTCATTCTAAAGCGCAGCCCAATCAATTAGGGCTGCAGATGGTGGCGTGGTCGGCCGGGCGTGCGTCCTGATCGGGGCGCGCCCGGAGCCCGAAATTCCGGGCGAAGATCGCGCCCGTCGACGAAGGCAATCGCCCTGCCCGGCCAGGGGCGGCCACGCCGTTGGCCTCGATCCCCTGCATAAACCAGGGCGTGCTCGGCTTGGGTGGGTTGTGCAAATGCCGCTGCTTAGGCAGAGACTAGAAGGTAGGGTGGTGGGATGGTCACCAGGCCCACTTTGTCGCGACGCGAGTGAATTCCGCGGGAAGACGCGGAAGTTCCGCAGCGGCAGGGACGTTGAGGTCCTTGGCCGCGTTCCGGCTCAGGGGCGTGTCGCGGCGGGAGGTTCGGGTACGGGGTCCGCGGCAACCAAGCTCTCCGGCAGCACGCGTTGGGCTTCGCCGGCAGGCAAGGCTTCGACGTCACGCAGCTTGCGTTCGATCGCGCGGGATCGGACCCCTGTCCGTTCGATCTCCTTGGTCGCGGACTCGAGCTTGCGTTGCACGGAGTCGAGAGTCTCCCCAAACTTGCCGAACTCCGTCTTGACCGCGCCGAGGACCTGCCAGACCTCGCTGGCCCGCTGCTCGATCGCGAGGGTGCGGAAGCCGACCTGCAGGCTGTTGAGGAGGGCGGAGAGGGTGGTGGGGCCGGTGACGATCACGCGGTGCTCGCGCTGGATCGCCTCGGCGAGGCCCGGCTGGCGGACCACCTCGGCGTAGAGTCCCTCCGTGGGCAGGAACAGGAGGCCGAAGTCGGTCGTGTGCGGGGGCGCGAGGTACTTGGCTGCGATGGTGCGGGCCTGGTCCTTGACGCGGGCGCCGAGCGCCTTGGCGGCGAGGGCAAGCTGCTCGGCGTCCCCGCGTTCCGCAGCGGCGGCGAGGCGGTCGTAGTCCTCGGTGGGGAACTTGGCGTCGATGGGCAGCCAGACCGGGAGCGCGGACGGGTCGCGCCCCGGTAATTTCAGGGCGAACTCGACGCGGTCGGCGGAGCCGGGGACGGGAGCGACGTTGGCCTCGTATTGTCCCGGGTGCAGCATCTGCTCGAGCAGGGCGGCCAGCTGCACCTCCCCCCAGGTGCCGCGGGTCTTCACGTTGGTCAGCATTCGCCGCAGGTCGCCGACGCCGGTCGCGAGCTTCTGCATGTCGCCGAGGCCCTGGTGCACCTGCTCCAGACGTTCGCTGACCAGCTTGAAGGACTCGCCGAGGCGTTTCTCCAGGGTGCCCTGCAGCTTCTCGTCGACGGTCCGCCGCATTTCCTCGAGCTTAGCGGTGTTGTCGGCCTGCAGTTGCGTGAGTTTTCCCTCGACCGTGGTGCGCAGTTCCTCGGCTTTGCGGTCGAGCCGGTCGGAGAGCGCGTTGGCCTGCGCGGTGGCCACCTCCTGCTGGCGGAGCTGGGCCGCGGCGGCGTCGTTGGCCTGCTGCTGGAGGGAGTTCCGGAGGGATTGGAAGGCCTGGGCGAGTTCCGTCCGCGTCTTCTGGGACGCGTCGGCCTCGGCGGCGCCGAACGCGGTGAGGCGGCTGCCAAAGGCCTCGAGCTGCTGCTGGAGCTGGGAGGCGTTCTCGCCCAGCCGGCGTTCGACCGCCTCGCGGTTCTGCGCCAGCGTGGTGCCGAGTTCGGTGCGAAGGGCGCGGGCCTGCTCCTCGGCGGCCTGACGGCTGAGGGCGAACTCGTCCTTGAGCGCCCGTTCCGCGCGTTCCTGCAGGCGCTCGAGCGCCTCGAGCCGCGGGGTGAGCGCGGCGGCGGGATCGTTCCCGGCGCGGGGCCCGCGGAGCACGAGCAAGACCAGCAGCCCCACTGCCACGGCCGCGAGCACGAGGATCAGGATCTCCATGCGGGGCAGCGTGAGCGCGCACGAGGCCGGCGCCAAGCCCGGGCTCTGCAGGCGGAGAGGTCAGCTCTGGAATCAGGACCCGGGCGTCGCACGGCCACGGGCGGCTCGGGGGTGGAACGGTCCGGATTCCGGACATGACCCCTTTGAAGCGTACCCCTTGGGGGCGGTGGCCCAGAAAAAAGCCGCCCCGCGGGAGCGGGACGGCTTTCGGAAAGAACGACGGAGATGCTTCGCGCGGATCGTCCGAGTCGGGGTCGCAGCGAGGGTTAAACCGCCTTCGGCCAGCGGGCCGTTCAGGGAAGGATGACCGTATCGATGACGTGAACCACGCCATTGCCGGCCGCGAGATCGGCCGCGACCACCTTCGCGCCATTGATGGTCACTCCGCCCGCCGTGGCGAGGGTGGCCTCCTTGCCGTTGACCGTTTTCACGGCGCCGGCCTTCACGTCCTTGGCCATCACCTTGCCGGGGACGACGTGGTAGGTGAGCACGGCCACCAGCTGGGCCTTGTTCTCGGGCTTGAGCAGGTTCTCGACGGTACCCGCCGGCAGCTTGGCGAAGGCGGCGTTCGTCGGGGCGAAGACCGTGAACGGGCCCTTGCCGCTGAGGGTTTCGACCAGACCGGCCGCCTTGACCGCGGCGACGAGCGTGGTGTGGTCCTTGGAGCCGACGGCGATGTCGACGACGGTGGCGGGCGCGGCGGCCGTGAGGCCGGTGACGGAGGCGGCCCAAAGGGCCAGCGAGAGGAGGGTCGTGCGGAGGTTCATGGGTTGGATACGGACGGGTTCAGACCAGCGTTGGGCGGACGTTGGGTCCGCTTGCGGGTGCGGCAGTGCAACGCGCGACACCGTCATCGGGATGCATCCGTCCCAGCGAAACCGGGCTGCTGCCGCTGGCGGTCGAGCAGCCGGGCGACGCGCCCAGAGGCAGTCGTCCCGATCCGCAGCAGGTCCGTAAGGGGCGGAAAGGCGTGCGAACGCGGACGAGGACTGGCTGGACTTCGCTGCACGTCACCGGTCGTCGGGTTCGCGCCCGTCGCCCGGGGGCGTGCGGTGCCCATCCTCCCACCGTCCGAATGCCGGAGATGACCGCTTAGGGGCCGTGGGCCCGCGCTCAGAACGTGCCCTTAACGCCGAAGTTCCAGTTGGCGCCGTATTCCCGGTAGAGGCGGAGGACGCGCTGTCGGCGTTCGGCGACGCCGGGAGGCGTGTCGAACCAGCGCAACGGCTGACCGGTAATATTCCGGCCCTGGACGTAGAGCGAGGTG
>JBEDEF010000263.1:0-3580 GCA_041175845.1 Verrucomicrobiota bacterium | reverse complement strand
GTGCTGTCCCGCGCGACCGTCGCCCAGGGCGCCGAGCTGACGGCCGACCTCGCGTGGCGCGACGCCCAGGGTCGCAGCGCCCACCTCAGCGTGCCCCTCCCCGTCGCGACCGATTGGTCCGGCCGAACCCTCGAGGTCGTGCTGGCCCCGGGGCGGGTGCTGGACGAACTCACCGGCCGGCCCCGCGCGGTACCCGCGGCGGAGCTTCGGAGCCTCGACGCGTACCTGCGCTTCCTGCAGGCGGAGCGTCGCCGGGATGGATTGTACCTGGCGGTGCTGCAGCGTGCGACGCTGCTGACGGACCAGACGCGTCCGACCGTCGAGGCGCCCGCCTCCCTTGAACGCATCGCGCGCGCCGCGGATGACACCCGCTACCAGCGCCGCGACAGTTCGATCGTCCTGTGGGAGACTCACCTGATCCCGGGCAGGCTCTCGCCGGCCGTCTTTCGCCGGGCCCTCACGGTGGCGGAGTAACCCGGCCGGCCGCGCCAGTCGGGTGCTGGGCGGCGACTACCTGCGTGCCCGCCTCAACCCCTTCCCGCGCAATCGCGCGGAAAGGAGATCCTGTCCGCCGGACGGTCCACGCGGGCGAGCCGAGGCTCAGGGATCGACGTCGTAGACCTCGACGATGCCCACGCCGGTCCCGCCTCCGACCCCGGCCAGCTGGACCGTGTAGGCACCGGGGGAAAGCATCACGATCATCGCCGCGTCGCGACTGCCGGCGGGGAACGGGAAAGCACCGGCGGCGGAGGCTGCGCTGGCAATGATCGCAGACTCCTCCCCAGTGCCCCAGTTGTCATTGGTGCGGAGCACCTGGCCCGTGGACTGGGCGGAGAGCGTCAGCACCGGATCGGCCAGCACCCCGGGGACCCCGAGGTTGGCGAGCGTCGGCCCGGCGCCGCGGATGAGCATCCGGCGGGACACCTGGCCGGTGACCACAAAGCCGGCGATGAGGGAGTTTGCCCCCGTGCCGACGGCACCGCGGGTCGAGACGTTGATCGCCTTCGGCGCGGCGGGGCCGCCCTGGGTCACGTCGTAGACCTCGATGAGCACCAGACCGGCGGCGTTCGTGGAGCCGGGGCCGACCTGCGCCTGCACCGTGTAGGGACCGGCGGGCAGCGTCGCGAGGATGGCGGCATCGCGGGAATTGGGCTGGAGCGCGAAAGCGGCGGCGCGGTTGGCGGCCTGCTGGATCGCCTGGACCTGGGCGGCGCCGGCGGCCTGCGTGCCCCAGTCATCATTGGTGAGCACCGGATTCTGGTTCGTGCCGACGTAGAGGGCGAGAGCCGGATTATTCAGGGTGCCCGCGAGATTGAACGGGGCGCCCGAGAGCGTGGGCCCGACCACCCGGATTAGCATCTGCCGGGTCTGGCCGGCAGGCGCGTTCACCACGAAGCCGCCGATGAGCACGTTGGCGCCCGCCGAGGTCTGGCCCCGCGTCGAGATGTTCGCGAGCCGCGTGGTGACATTGGACAGAGTGAGCGTCGCGGGATCGGACGTGGCCACCCCCGCGGCCGAGGTGATGACGGCGGTGTAGGTCCCGACGCGGCTGGTGTCCACATTCGTGAGGCTGAGCACCGGACTCGTTGCGCCGGGGATCGGGGCGCCATTGAGGAGCCACTGGTAAACCAACGGAGACGCGCCCTGGGCCTCCACCGAGAAGATCGCCCCGGAGCGCGGCGCCACCACCAGCGATTGCGGGTGCCGGGTGATCGTCACGTAGCGGTAGCCGTAGAGTTCGTCCTTCAGGACGGCGTCGACGATCGCCTTGGTGTCGGGCAGGCGCAGCAGCGCATCGACGCGAGCGGTGATCTCCTCGTAGGTCACCGTGACGGGCGGGCGGGCGAGCTGGTAGAAGATCGCCGCGGCACGGGCCCGGTTCCAAAGGGCGCTGTTCGCGGCGTTCGTGTTCACCACGAACTCGGCCACCGCCTGGTTAACGCCGATCACGTTGTAGCCGCGGCCGATGTTCGTGCTGAGCACGTTGTTGTTCATGAACCGCACGAGGTCCGTCTCCCGGTTGGTGGAGGGGCTCGAGGCGGCGTTGGCCCACAGGCGGTCGAGGAAGGTGCGCGCCGGGATGGCGCTCGTCGGGTTGTTGAGCAGCGCGGTCGTGGGAACGGTGCCGTACTTGGCGAAGTAGTCATTCGCGAAGAGTACCCCGGCGACGGCGTTGCTGAGGCTGCCCCGGGCGACCGCGAGGAAGTTCGTGTAATCCTGCGGCGTCGGCCAGCGGCCCATCAGCACCTGATAGGTGGCGAGGAACTGGACTGGCGCGAGGAAACCGGGCTGCTCGAGGAGCGAGGTGACGAAGTCGGCACGCGTGAGCGCACCGGAACCGAGCCGCTCGTCGAGGTCGTCGAATACCAGCGGGTTGATGTTCGTGGTGTTCGCGATGTCCTGGTACGTCTGCAGGATGAAGGCCGCATTCTCGAGGACGGGATTGTTGCGCCGCACGTTGAGCTCGATCGTGGGCGAGACCGTCGTGATGCCCGAGCTGTCCGTGGCCAGGGCCCAGAGCAGATACTTCCCCTCGGCCGCGGGCGTCCAATTGGAGAGGAAGAGGGAGCCAGCGTTAGTCGAGGAGGTGATCGGCAGCGCGTTGGCGAAGTACTGGACGTTGGTGACGGTGCCGTCGGTGTCCCGGGCGTTGGCCCGGAGCTGAACCTGACGGTTGAAGGCAGGGTTGATCGACGAGGGGGTGATCGTGATCGAAGGCGCGATGCTCGCGGCGGCGGTCACATTGATTGAACCGGTGGCCGAGGGCACGACGTTGCCGGAGCTGTCGCGGGCCAGGGCGACGACCTCGGTGGCGCCGGGCTGGAGCCCGGCGAACGCGGCCTGCAGGCGCCAGGTGTTGCCCTGCGGGTCGCGGCGGGCCTGCCCGATGCTGTAGCGATTGAGGAAGAACTCGACGGCGACGACGGCACCGTCCGGATCCTGCGCCGTGGCGGCGAAATCGGCAGTGGAGGCCGTTTGCGCGGACGTCGGGTAACCGAGGACACCAGGCGAGCGCGTGAGCGAGATCGTAGGCGCGAGCCCGACCACGTCGCTAACGACCACACGACGCGAGGTCGTGCTCGTTCCCTGCACATTGCCGACGGAGGCCTGGGTGGTGATCGTGAACGTATCCGGGCTGGTGGGAGTCCAGATGGCGCGGTAGCTCGTGGTGGTGCCCACGCGGGTACCGGTGATGACCTGCCGGGCGCCTCCGGCCGCGGTCGCGATGAACTGGAGCGTCGGGACCTGCCTCGTCACGGCATTCACGGCGGTGCCCTCGAGGAAGACCGGCGCGCCGACGGTGGTGGCCGTGCTGTTGTCCTCCGGGCGGGTGATGGCGGTGGTGGGGGCCGTGACGGCCGTCACGTTAATGACGATCGAGGGGCTGGAGACGGCGGTGTTGCCCGTTTCATCGGTGGCTACCGCATAGAGGTTGAAGCGGCCCGCCGTGTTGGCCGTGTAGGTCAGGAGCTGGCCCTGCTGCGGATTCGGGAAATTCCCCACGAGGCTGCCGTTGGCGTAGAGCTGGACCGTGCTCACGTTGCCATCCGGATCGTTGAGGTTCGCCTGCATGAAGAAC
>JBEDEF010000262.1:0-3692 GCA_041175845.1 Verrucomicrobiota bacterium | reverse complement strand
CGCCCGGCGGACCGGGTCCTCGATGGCCGCGATCCGCTGCCCGCGCTCGCCGGGCGCGCGCCTTCGCCGCACCCGCGTCTCGGGTTCGCCTACGCCGGCGCCACGGCCCTGCGTGAGGGGCCGCTCAAGGTCGTGCGCCCCGCGCCGACCGCGCCGTGGGAACTCTATGACGTGGAGACCGACGTTGCGGAGTCGCGCAACCTGGCTGGCGAGCGGCCCGCCGACGTCGCGCGCCTCACCGCGGCCCACGCCGCGTGGGTGGCCGATCTGGCGCGCGACGCCTCCCCACGGGCCCTGTGGACGCCGCCGAGCCGAAAGGCGCGTTGAGGTGGTTTGGCGTGGTGTGGCCGCGGCTGCAGCCGCGGATCGGGACGGAACGGCCGCTCGCGCCCGGGCGCAAAGCCCAAGGCGGTCCGGCGGTGGCGGAAGGGTTCCGCGGCTGCAGGCACGGCCACAGTTGAACGCCTACCAGGTGTGCCGGCTCACGTCGGTGAAGGCCGCGAAATCCGCGTCGAAGGTGGCGACCGCGCGCGAGGCCCCTCGCCGATCCCGGGCGCCGGCGGCTCAGAACGAGACCGTGTTCGTCAGGATGAACTGGCGCGGGTCCTGGTAGCGGTAGGTGATCGGTGCAAGCGTCCGCGGGTGCACGTTGTTCACGATCAGCTCTCGCTGATCGAGGAGGTTGTTGACGTTCAGCTGCACCGACCAGCGGAAGCGGCGGTCGGAGAGCGGCACGTTGTAGCTCAGCTGCAGGTCGTAGACGTGCTGGTCTTTCGCGTCGACGGTCGTGACCTTGTCGATCGTG
This sequence comes from Verrucomicrobiota bacterium, assembly GCA_041175845.1. Taxonomy (GTDB): domain Bacteria; phylum Verrucomicrobiota; class Verrucomicrobiia; order Opitutales; family Opitutaceae; genus ER46. Next base: position 2,887 of record JBEDEF010000262.1, on the reverse strand, counting down.
CGGCCGTTCCACTGGTCGGTGAAGTCGGAACCGGGCGTGATGGTGTAGTCGGTGCGGGCGCCGGCGACCCGGCCGAGGCGGAGACGCGTGCCGCCGCCGACGGAGAGGCCCTTGAGCCGGCCATCGCGGAAGTCATAGCGCGTGCGCAGGTTGAGGTTGTGCAGCGGGTCGCCGACGAACCGCTTGCCCTCGAAGACGTGTGGGTTGTCGAAGAAGAGCTGCTCCGCGTCGGCGATCGCCTCGTTGATGCTGTCGGTGTTGGCGGTGAAGTCCCCCGTGGTGGCGATGACCGCGGGCGTGTTCCAATTGACCGAGCTGGGGGCGAAGTCGATGCCGGGCGTGTTGGCGTTCTGCGTGATGGAGTAGTCGGCGTACTTCTTCCAGTAGGCCTTGTGGTGGTCGAGGTAGGCGCGGTACTCGGGCGCGATGTTGGTGCGCGTGGTCTTGTTCTTGGAATAGTTCACCGAGAGCGACCATGCCTCCGTGAGGCGGCCGACCACCTCGAGCTCGAGGCCCTTGCTCTCGGAGTCCTGGGTGTAGCCCTGCACCTGGTTCATCACCTCGGCCTGGCGCCGGGCGAAGGCGGTCTCCTCGGCGTTGAGCCCGCCAGAGTTGGCGAGCGCGTTCCAGATGTTGACCGGGTTGCCCTTGTTGAAGCCGGAGAAGCCGAACTCGCGCTGGGAGACGGTGTGGAAGGTAGTCGCCGTGAGGAAGAGCCGGTTGCGCAGGAGCGAGAGCTTCACGCCGTAGTCGGTGGTCTTGCCGGCGGGCGACGGCACCAGCTCGGCCTGGGTGGTCTGGCGCGGGTTGGCGGGGGTGATGTAGTTGGTGCCCGGCGTGCTGACGCTGTTGGAGGTGTTGAAAAACACGGAGGCCCAGCGCGTGAGGTGCAGGACGCCGCCGAGGGTGCGGGTCTGGCCGTTGAAGACGATGGGCGTGGCGGTGCGCGGATCGACCGGGGTCCAGACGCCGGTGTTGGGCGCGACGGCCTCGCCCGCGGGATCGCGGCGGGCGACGCCGACCCAGTTCTTCAGCCGATCCTTGCGGTACCCGAAGGTGCCGACCAGGCGGTCCTGGAACAGGAAGGCCTGCGCGACGCCCATCCAGGCGCCCGTCTCGCGATCGGCATAGCCGATGTTGCCTTGGGCGCGGTTGAACTCGCGCATGTAGATGTTCGAGACGGCGCCGGTGGCCGGGTCCTGGTAGCGCACGGGGCCGGAGAGGTCCTGCGGGCCGGGGAGACGGAAGTTCGGATCGTTGAGAACGGAGAGGTTGGGGAGGTAGAAGCGCTGGAAGGCCTGGTTGGCGCCGTTCTCGGGCGTGGGGTTGAAGGCGCCGCCGCTCGTGAGCGTGGGCCCTTTGAGCCAGTACTGCTGGAGGATCTCGCTGCGGGTCCGGATATTGGCCATCTCGCCGAGGCCGGCCAAGCGGAGGCGGACCAAGTCGCGGAAGGCGCGCTCAAAGGAGAGCGTGGCGCGTCCTTGGCTCACGGACGAACTGCTCGGCCGGTGATCCGGCGAGACATCGAAGTAGTACAGCTGGTTGGCCGGCCGGAGCTGGCCCGTGGGCGTGAAGCGGTTGGTGTCGGCCGCGACCCCGTAGTGGTTCCAGGTGGCGAGATTGTGGGTGTCGCCGCGGTAGAGCTGGCGGTTGAAGCCGAGCTCGAGGTTCAGGTCGCGCGCGAGCTCGCGGGTGACGAATGCCGACGCGTTCTTCACGCGGAACTGCCCTCGCACCCAGTTGGCCTCCGGCACGGCCTCGGGATTGCTGCGGCCCAGGGCGAAGTCGTTGGCCAGGTTCCCGCCCGTCTGCGACTCGCTGTAGGTGAACTGGCGGTAGTTCTGCGCGAACGGGAAGCTCGGGCTGACGACGACCCAGTCGCCGCCGGAGCGCTCGGTGACGCCCGTGACCGCCGTCGCGCCGGTGTCGCGGAACGGCGTGCCCGGGGTGCCGAGGGTGCCGTTGCCCGGGGTGCCTGGGACGTAGTTGGCCGCGAAGTTGTTGAAGAACGGCTGGCCGGACGCTTCCCAGGTCGACTTCAGGTCGTTGGCGAAGAACGGGCGTGGCACGAAGCGGTTAATTTCGCCGTGCTCGAACTCGACGCGGACGGTGGTCCGGCGGTCGGGCTGCCACTTCGCGGTGAGGAAGGCGCGGTCCTGATCGTTGTGGCCGGCGGCGCGCCAGGAGGATTCGCGGCCGCGGAGGAGGGCGGCGCGCACCGCCAGGGTGTTGCGCACGAGCACGCGGTTGGCATCGAGGACCCAGCGTTCCCCGCCCCACGAGTCGAGGCGCGAGGTGACCGAGTAGGCGGCGCGGTCGGTGCGGGCCTGCTTGGATGCGACGTTGATCCGGCCGGCGGGCGAACCGAACCCGAAGAGGATGGAGTTCGGGCCGCGCGATACCTCGAGGCTCTCGGTCAGGTAGAGGTCGATCTCCCCTGGGGCGGAGAAGAAGTTGAGGCTGCGGCCGCCGCCGGGGAGGCCGCGGATGCGGATGGAGCGGGTCGAGTCGTTGTAGCCGTCGCCCACGGGCCCGGCGGCGCGGGCGTCGTCGGTCTCCATCCGGGTGCCCACGCCGTACTCCATCGCGCCTTCGATGCTGGTGGCAGCGATGTCGCGCAGGAACTCGGCGGTCATCGGGCTGATGGCCGCGGCGATGTCGCGGAGGTTCGTACGGAGACGCGAGCCGCTGAGCGTATCCTGCCCGGCGTAGCCGGTGTCCTGCCCCGCGGTGACCTCGAAGGGCGAGAGCGTCACGGCGGGCGCCGGCGGGCTGGAGGGTGCGGCAGTCTGGGCGGCGAGTGGGAGGCTGAGGAGGCCGGCGGCGGCCGCGACGCGGAGGCGGCGAGCGAGCTCGCGCGGGAGGAGCGGAAGGGGCAGCAAGGGAT
>JBEDEF010000261.1:0-4107 GCA_041175845.1 Verrucomicrobiota bacterium | reverse complement strand
TGAGTGGTAAGCCGGGCGGCAGCGGGCTGGGGCTTGCGCTCAGCCAGCAGTTGGCGCTGCAGGCCGGCGGGAGCCTTGCGTTGGAGCGCAGCGACGCTGCCGGCACGTGCTTCCGCCTTGTCTTGGCCGGAGAGGCGTGATTCGAGCGGGATCTGCATCCGGCGATATTAGATCACCCCTCTTGGGAGGCATGGCACCGGTTCCCGGCGGCGGGGCGCTGGCTGGCCGCCGGGGTGGCTGCGCTCAGTCTGCTCCTGCTCCCTTCGCTGCGCGCGCAGGAGGGTTCTCTGGAGTGGATGGTCTCGCTGCAGGGCTACACTTCCTCGTCGCCCGCCCTGAGCGCGGATGGCAGCGCAATCTACCTGGGTGTTTCCACGGCGACCGCGGGCCGGATTGTAGCCGTCACCCCAGCGGGCCGGGTGTTGTGGTCGGTGACCCGCGCGGACTGGGTCGATTCCACGCCGGCGGTGGGACCGGACGGGACCATCTACGTCGGTTCTCACGATGGCCGGCTTTACGCGCTGCAGCCCTCCAACGGCGCGATCCGCTGGTCCTACAACGCGGGCAGTTTCATCTCCGGCTCACCCGCGATCGGCAGCGATGGTACGCTTTACTTTGGCTCCGGCAGCTTCCGCCTCCACGCCGTAGGGCCGGATGGCCGCGAGCGCTGGACTTTCCCCGTGGGGGATTGGATCGAGTCCTCCCCGGCGGTGGCGGTGGATGGCACGGTTTACGTGGGTTGCCGGGACGGGGCGCTCTACGCGGTCAGCCGCGAGGGCCGCGAGCGCTGGCGCTTTCGCACCGGCGGGCGGGTCGATGGCTCACCTGCGATCGGCGCAGACGGTACCCTCTACTTTGGTTCGACGGACCAACGGATGTACGCGGTGGCGCCCGATGGGTCGAAACGCTGGGATTACTTCACCAACGGTGCGATCTTCTCCTCTCCCGCGCTGGGTGCTGACGGCACCGTCTATTTCGCTTCGGACGATACCCGCTTCTACGCCCTCGCCCCGGAGGACGGGCGCCTGCGGTGGCGCGTTGACCTCAATTCCAGCAGCGCCGCCACCGCGGCGGTGCGCGGCGACGGCACCATCATTGTCGCTGCCGATGACGGCGTGGTCCGGGCGTTTCAACCGGCGGACGGTGCTTTGCGCTGGCGTTTCGACACGCGGGCGGCGCCGGGGGACTATATTGAATCCTCTGTGCTCGTCGCGCCGGACGGCGCCCTATACTTCGGCTCGCTCGACGGCCGCCTGTATAAGTTGCGGGGCAACGGTTCCCCTCTCTCGACGCTTTCCGCGTGGCCGGGATTCCGGCGCGACGCCGGCCGGACGGGTCGCGCCGCGCACGTGCGGGACGGGGGAGCAAGGTTGCTCAACCTAGCGAGCCGTGCCGAGGTTACCGCGGAAGGGGTCTTGATCGCGGGCTTCGTGGTCGAGGGTCGTTCCCCGCGCGCTTATCTGGTGCGGGGGTCCGGGCCTGCACTTGCGCCGTTCGGCGTCACTGGCTTTTTGCCCGATCCGCACCTGACGGTCTACTCGGGAGCGACGCCGCTGCGCGCGAATGATAACTGGGGGCAGGCCGGACCGGGACCCTCCGTGGTCGACACGGCGGACGCGGTGGGCGCTTTCCCGTTCCCGCCGGAAAGCAGGGATGCGGCGCTGGTCATCGGTTTGGGCGCTGGGCTCTTCACCGCGCACCTGCGCGATGCCGAAGGGCGCGGCGGGGTGGCGCTCTTCGAGGCCTATGACGCTCTGGGCGGCGATCCGGGCAACCGCCTCGTCAACCTTTCGCTCCGCGGCCCGGTCGGTCTTGAGGAGCGCGTGCTCATCCCCGGGTTTGTCTTGGGTGGCGACGCGCCCGCGCGCGTGTTGGTCCGAGCTGCGGGGCCTGCGTTGGCCGCCTTCGGGGTGGCGCAGCCACTGCAGCGCCCTCAGATCGCGGTCTATCAGGGCGACCGTCTGCTGCGGCTCAATCGGGGCTGGTCAGAGGGAGGTGTCGCGTACGACCTGCAGGTGGCGGCGGAGGCAGCGGGTGCCTTTCCGTGGCCGGAGCGAAGCGCGGACGCGGCGCTGCTGCTGTTGTTGGAGCCCGGGCCCTACACTCTCCAGGTCTCTGGGTTAGATGGATCGGTTGGCGAGGCCTTGGCCGAAGTGTACCTCCTGCGCTGACTAGCCGTCCGCATTGCCGGCCCCGAGCGGGCATGGGGTCCTGGGGCTGGAAACGGCTTGCCACTACTGGATCCCTGCGTGGACACTCACTTCGCTGCGCAGCCAGCGCCGCTCTCACCGCCAATGCGCGGGCCTTAGCCCGCTTTTCCCGTTATGGACGCACCAGAATCCAAGGACCAACCGCCCGCTGATTTCAACAAGCTGGACCTGAGCCAATTGCAGGGCTTCAGTTTCGGCACCCAGTGGTCGCAGGAGAAGCCCGGCGCCCCCGAGCGCGGTGGCGGTCGAGGTGGTTCCGACGAGCGCCGCGAGGCAGGCGGGCCTGATCGGCGCGATCGGCGGGGTTTCCGGCGTCCCGGACCCTCCACCGATGCCGGACCCCGCGAGGGTGGCCGCCCGAGCGGCGGCGGAGGCGGCGACGACCGCCGCGGGGCGGGACAGGGTTTCCGAGATTCGCGCGGTCCGCGGCGGGAGTTCAACGAACGTGGTCCGCGCGGTGGCGGCGGTTTCGGAGGCCGGCCGATGCTCGAGCGCGGACCCTACGAGAGCCCCTATTTCACGGCGACGTTCTATCCGGAGGACACAAGTTTCGCGACTCTCGCCCAGACGATCCGCAAGTCCTGCCGCACGGTCGAACTATTCGAGATCGCCCGCACGGTGGTCGCCAAGAACGAGCGATTCATCGTGGTCCTCGCGCCCCGAGCGGGCGACGATAGGGCCGCGGCTGGCTCCGGAGCCGCACTCGCAGTCCGGCCTGTGGTCCACGTGTCGGTCCCCGACGGCCTGCCCTTTGAGACCGATGAAGCGGCCGTATCTCACGTGCTGGCCCGGCATTTGGACTCCTTCTTCAGCAAGGCGGAGGTCGAGGTGGAGCCGCCGAAAGGGAACTTCCTGGTGATTAATCGCTGCGGTTTGACGGGCGAGCTTCTCGGCCCTCCGAATTATCACCGTTACGGTCAGATCCTGCAGCAGCATTACGCCACCAAGGTGGGTTCCCGCTTGCCCTTCGAGGCGTTCAAGAGCCGCATCGAGACGGTGCGCGACCCGGAGGTCGTGAAGCAGTGGCTCGACAAGATGCGGCGTACCGTACGCTACACTTGGAAAGTGGCCGCTCCCGCTCCCTCTCCCTCTCCCTCTCCCTCTCCCTCGCCCGCCGCTCCGTCCGCGGACCCCGCGGTCGAGTCCACGCTGGTCGGGGCGGACACGCCCACCCCGGAGAGCGCGGCTCCCGGCGGCGAGGCTCCGGCCGGCCCGTCCTTCGATACCCTCGAGGACGCCCGTATGCACCTCCTGACGCAGGCCCGAGACAAGGTGGTCCGCACCGCGGAGTCCGTGCGTTTCAAGGGACAGCTGATTGAGACCCTTCCCCCCGGGGAGATTCGTCGGGCTGTCGAGGGCGCCTTGGAGCGCCAGCGTCGTTTCCCCTTGGATACGGCGAACGCGCTGCGGGGGCGACTGCGCCGCGAGCACTTCACAATCTTCAAGAAGGGATCAAAGGGGATCTCCTACGTGTGTGCGGTGAAGCGCCGGTTCCGCGTGCCGGGCCAGACCTTTGCCGATAGCATCGGCTCCCTGATCGCCTTCATCGAGGCGAATCCGATGGTGCGTGCGGGTGAGCTTCCGGCTAAGTTCCTCGGCCTGGCGCCGGTGGCCGCGGCCGCTCCTGCCGAGGGCGCCGAAGCGGCGCCCGTCGGGCCGTCCGCGGAGGACCGGACCCGGGTGGCGCGGTTGCAGGGCGACTTGCTGTGGCTGGTACGCGAGGGGTACGTGACCGAGTTCATCGATGGCCGGCTCTTTGCGCCGCCGCCGATGGTCGAGGCGCGGAAGAAGGAGATCGAGGCGGAGGATCACGACCCCGAGAATTTCCCCGAGTCGGCTCCCGGCGCGGCGGTGGCGGTCGAAGCCGAGGGGGTCAGCGCTCCGGCCGAGCCTGCAC
>JBEDEF010000260.1:0-2782 GCA_041175845.1 Verrucomicrobiota bacterium | reverse complement strand
GAAGCAGAAGCCACGGCGCGGCTCCAGCCGAAACTCGCCCCCATCTCCCGCCTTGCCGGTTCCCGGGGCACCGTCCACGTTCGCGCCCAGTTTCATGGCCTTCCCTCCTCCTCCCCCCGTGCTCGCCCGGCGCCACCTGGCGGCCGCGGACCTCGGGCAGAACCCGGCCGAGGCGCTGCTCACGCTCTACGCCTGGATGCATCTCGCCCGCGCCGCCGATAACCGCATCCTCGACCTCTTTCGTCAGGGGCTCATCCGCGGCACCGTCACGGGCGGACAAGGCAACGAATCTCTCATCGTTCCCCTCGCGCTGCTGGCGGACACGGCCACGGACGTCATCTCCTTCACCCATCGCGACCTGGGCGGTCATCTGGTCTGGAGCGGTCACCTCTGCGACCACCTGAACCAGTATTTTGCCAACGCCGGCAGCCCGACCAAGGCCCGCGAGGGTAACATCCATCACGGCGACCCCGCGCGGCGGTCCCTGCCGATGATCAGCCACCTCGGGGCGATGCTCTCCAACGTGGCCGGCGCCACGGATTCCCAGCGGCGCCTCGGTCGCCCGGCCGTCGGCTTCGCCTCCTTCGGCGACGGCAGTTCCAGCACCGGAGACGTTCACGAGACGATGAACCTGGCGGCGCTCCTCGGGCTCCCGATCCTCTTCATTATCCAGAACAACGGCTACGCCTATTCCACTCCGACGGACGAGCAGTTCGCCGCCGGCACGGAACTCTGGCGCCGCGCTGCCGGTTACGGTATCGAGGCCGCGCGCGTCGACGCCACCGGTGACGTCCTTGAAACGGCCCGCGTCCTCGCCGCGGCAGTGGAGCGTGTGCGGACCACCGGCCGTCCCTACCTGCTCGAGGCCTCGGTGCTCCGCCTGCGCGGGCACGCCGCCTACGACACCTGTGACTACCTGCGCCCCGGCGAGGCCGACGGGTTTCTCGCGCGCGATCCCCTACCCCGCCTCCGCGCGCGCCTCGCCGCCGAGTTGCCTGCCGGCCGGATGGAGGCCGTCGACGCCGAGCTGGGCGCCTTTCTCGAGGCCAGTGTTCGCGTCGCCCTTGCGACGCCCCGGCCCGATCCCAAGGGGATGGCGGAGGACGTCTTCGCACCCGACCCCGGGCCGATGCCCTGGCAGCCGTCCGTGCCCGCTCCCGCCGTGGCAACCGGCACTCCCACGGATCCGGCCGGGCCCCAGGCCCTCAACCTTGCCCAGGCGCTCAACGCCGGCTTGCGCAAGATCCTCCGCGAACGCCCGGAATCCCTCGTCCTCGGGCAGGACATCGGCACTTACGGCGGCGCGTTCAAGGTGACCGACGGGCTACTCCGGGAGTTCGGCCGGCCCCGGGTCCTCAACACGCCCCTCGCCGAAAGCGGCTGCACCGGCTACGCGATCGGCCTCGCCCTCAACGGCCACCGGCCGATCGAGGAGTTCCAGTTCGCCGACTTCGCCACCGAAGCCACCACGCAGATCACGCTCAATGCGGCGACAATGCGCTTCCGCTCCGGCGCGGCCTGCCCGCTGGTGCTGCGCCTACCCTGCGGCGGTGGCCTCACCTTCGGCTCGTTCCACTCGCAGGAACTGGAGTCATTCTTCCTCTCGATGCCGGGGCTCAAGGCCCTCTACCCGAGCACGCCGCAGGACGCGTTGAACGCACTGCTCGCCGCCTACGAGGACGACAACCCAGTGCTGTTGCTGGAGCACAAGGGCCTCTACCGCCGCGGCCGCGCTCCAGTCGCGTGGGACCCGGCCTACCGCGATGTGTGGTCGCCGCGCCGCGTGCGGGCGGGAGACTTCGCGACGTTGGTCACCTACGGCGAGATGGTACACGTCGCCGAGGAGGCGGCCGCGTACTTCGCGGCGGAGTACGACCTCGCGTTCGAGGTGTTCGACCTGCGCGCACTGGCGCCGCTGCGGCTGGAAACGATCCGGGCCTCCCTCGCCCGCACGGGCCGCCTGGTCGTACTGCATGAGGGCCGCCGCACCCACGGGTTCGGCGCGGAACTCGTCGCGCGTCTCGTGGAGGAGGATTTTCGGGCGCTCAAGGCACCGCCGCTGCGCCTCGCCGCCCTCGACCTGCCGGTCCCCTTCGCCCCGGAACTGGAACAGGCCTTCCGCCCCGGCCGCGACTCTGTCATCGAGCGCCTCACCACTTGGATCGGCTGATTTTCCCTGATGCCCCGCCGCCGCCCACCGCTCGACTGGTCCCGCGTCCGCCTCTTCGCGATGGACGTCGACGGCGTGCTGACCGACGGAACCGTGCTGATTCTCGCGGACGGCGGTGAGGGCAAGTCGTTCTCGATCCTCGACGGCCATGGGCTGCGCTTGCTGGAACGGGCGGGCGTAACCACCGCGTGGATCAGCGGCCGAGCCTCGGAAGCCACTACCCGTCGCGCCCGCGAGCTGCGGATCCCTCATTTGTTTCAAGGCCGCCTCGATAAATGCATGGTGCTGGCAGAACTCGCGGCACGCCTCGGACTCGCGGCCGCGGACTGCGCCTACATGGGCGACGACGACATTGACGTGGAAGCGCTCCGCTGGGCGGGGATCGGGATCGCGCCTGCCGCCGCGATGCCCGCCGCCCTCGCTGCCGCGGCCTTCGTGCCCGCGCGGCCCGCCGGTCGGGGCGCGGTGCGCGAGGTGTGTGACCTGATTTTGGCGGCGCGAACCGCGCTGCCTCCCCGGCGCACGTCCGCCGCCCGCGGCTCATGAACCTCCGCTGGGCTCTTTCCCTGACCCTCGCGGGGCTGCTCGCCGCCGCTGAGTCCCCGCCAGCCA
>JBEDEF010000259.1:0-2857 GCA_041175845.1 Verrucomicrobiota bacterium | reverse complement strand
GGTTGACCATCGCGACGGGCTGGCCGGCGGTGGCGGTGCCATAGACGCCGGGGTTTACGGGGGCGGGAGCAGTGGCGGTACCCAGCGTTTCCGCGCGGGCGGCGTTGGACGTCGAGGCGGTGGCGTTCGTCTGGATGAAGCCGACCAGCGGACGTTCAAGGCTGAGCTGGGTCCAGCGGCCCCGGATGCCGGTGATCGTGGCCTTTTCGGCGGCGCCGGCAGTGACCAGCACGGGGGCGTCGGCCTTGGGGGCCTGGCGGAGGGCGGCGCCGGGGCGGACATCGAGGCTCTTGGTCAGGTCCTTGTTCTCGACGTAGACCTCAAAGGGCCCGGGTAACGCCACGGCCATCCAGCCGGCGGGGGCGGTGGCGGAAGAGGCGGGGCGCGGTTCCTCGCCGGCTTTCAGGTAGGTTGCCACCGCACTCTGCGTGGAGGGCTCGACGTGGACGGCGGTGCTGGCGGCGAGCCCGGCGCCGTGGGCTGGGCCGGTGAGGATGGCGGCGAAGGTGGCGAGGGCCAGCAAGCTAGGCTTCATGCGCAAGGGCGAAGGTTCCGGTGGAGGGCGCGGTGGCGACCGCCTCGTACGGGGCCCGCGGAGTGCGGGGATTGAGAAACAGGGATTTGATCTCCTTGGGGGAGAGCAGCTTGCCGCCCCGGAGCGGGATCCCCTTCAGCTGCAGCGCGCCGATCTGGTACCGCCGCAGGCGCTTCACGTCGAACCCGAGCTGGGTGAACAGCAGCCGGATCTCGCGTTTCTTGCCGTGGTGCAGGTGCACGTCGAGGTCGGTCGAGATGCCGCCGGCGTCCGCGTTGATCAGGGCCGCCCGCTCCACCTTGAGCCGTTCGCCCTCGACCGTCACGCCGCGGATCAACTGGTTGAGCCGGCTGGCGGGAAACGGGGTCTTGAGCACCACGTGGTAGCGCTTCACCACCAGCTGCGAGGGGTGCATGAGGCGGTTGGCCAGGTCGCCGTCGGTCGTTAGGATGACGAGCCCCTCGCTGTCGAGGTCGAGGCGCCCGGCGCAGAAGAAGCGGTGGCGCGCCAGTTCGCGCGGGAGCAGGGTGAAGAGCGTGTCCGCGTGGTGGGGGTCGTCGTTGGAGCAGATCAGCCCCCGCGGCTTGTGCACGGCGAGGGTCAGCTTCGGTTGGACGGCAGCACGCACGGATTTGCCCGAAACCGTGACCTTGTCGACCCCGGGCGTGACGTGGGTGCCGGGAGTGGCGGCGGCGCCGTTGACCCAGACCTCCCCGCGGGCGATCAGCGCCTCCGCCGCGCGGCGGGAGCAGACCCCGGCGTCGGCGATGAATTTCTGGAGACGGATGGCGGCAGAGGGCACGTTTCCACTGGGCGGCAATTCCGCCACCGCTGCAAGCCTGCGCGCGGCCGCGGGCAGGCGGCGCACTTGGCGGTTGCCCCGCGCCGGCGCATCCGTCACTCCATCCGCTGCGGGTCCCCGCGACCCGTTCTCCTATGCTCACCTTTAAGAACCGTACCGCCCTTGTCACCGGCGCCGGCCGTGGGATCGGCCGGGCCATCGCCGAGACCCTTGCCCGCCAGGGCGTGACGGTCATCTGCGTCTCCAAGTCCGCGGAGTCCTGCGGCGCCACGGCCGCGGCCATTACCGCAGCGGGGGGCCGAGCCAAGGCCCTGGCGGTGGATGTGGCCGACGGCGCGGCGATCGCCAAGGCGTCCGAGGAGTTACTCAACGAGTTCCCTGCCATCGACATCCTGATCAACAACGCGGGCATTACCCGGGATGGCCTGCTGTTCCGGATGAGCGAGGCCGATTGGAACGACGTGCTCACCACCAACCTCACCAGCTGCTTCCACTGGACCAAGCTGATTGGCCGGCCGATGACGCGGGCGCGCTGGGGGCGGATCGTCAACATCGCCTCCGTCAGCGGGGTGATGGGTAACGCTGGGCAGGCCAACTATTCCGCGGCGAAAGCCGGGATGATCGGTCTGACCAAGACCCTGGCGCGGGAGTTCGCCAGCCGTTCCGTCACGGTCAATGCGGTGGCCCCCGGGTTCATCAAGACGGACATGACGGCCGGCTTTGTCGACAACGCCGAGGCTTCCGCGAAGATTCTCGAGGCGGTGCCGCTCAAGCGGTTCGGGGAATCGGCCGAGGTGGCGGCGATGACGGCCTTCCTCTGTTCCGAGGAGGCCGGCTACATCACCGGGCAAGTTTTTAACGTTGACGGTGGAATGGCGATGTGAAGCCTCCGCCCAGCCCTCGCCCGTACCCTTTTTTCGACAATGGCCGACCAGAAAACCATCGAACAGCGCGTCAAGGAGATCATCGTCAATCAGCTCAACGTCAACGAGGAGCAGATTACGCCGACGGCCTCCTTCTTGGATGACCTGGGCGCCGATTCCCTCGACACCGTCGAGCTGATCATGGCCTTTGAGGAGGAGTTTAAGGACGAGATCAAGGGCGAGATCCCTGAATCGGACGCCGAGAAGCTGCAGACGGTCGGGCAGGTGATCGACTACATCAAGGCCAAGGCGGGCGCCGCCTAAGCCCCCGTTTTCCCCTTTCCACGGCGTCCGGCCGGGTTTCCCGCGGGAAATTCAGGTCGGACGCCGTTCTTCTTTCCCGGCCTCTGTTCTCCCCCCCGCCGATGGCCTCCTCCCCCCGCCGCGTTGTCGTCACCGGTCTTGGCGCCGTGGCTTCCCTAGGGCACGAAGTGGACGCGTTCTGGGCCGGGTTGCTGGCGGGGCGCTCCGGGGTGGACCGAGTTTCGCTCTTCGATCCGACCCCCTACGCCAGCCACGTTGGGGCGGAGGTTCGGGGGTGGGATCCGGCCGACCATATGGACCCGAAGGAGGCCCGGCGGAACGACCGCTATACGC
>JBEDEF010000258.1:0-7374 GCA_041175845.1 Verrucomicrobiota bacterium | reverse complement strand
GCCGCTCGCGGCGCTGGCGGCCGAGGCCCTCGAGTTGGGCGCGGCGCCCGCCGTGGCCTTCGTCGCGGCCGTCGAGACCGCGGGCCTCGTCGGCGCCACCCTGCGCCGTTCCCCGGCCGCGGCGGCCGGCGCGGACGAGCGCTTCGCCTTCCCCGCGGTAAGGGAATGGTTGTCGTTCACCCCGGAGCGCGCCTTCCGCGACTCGACCGCCCTGCTCGCCGGCGTCGTGGCCCGCCCGGGCACCCCCTTCGACCCGCTCCTGCGGCCGCTCGGCGGGACCGACCTCCGGGCGCACGTCCACGCGGCCGTCTTCCCGTACCGGCCCGTGCGCCAGGGTACCGTCGAACTGGCCGCGACCGTGCGGGAGTTGTTCGAGGGGCAGGGCCTGCAGGCGATCCTCCACCTCCTCGCTGATCCCCGGGGCCCGGGCGGTGCGGGCGACAGCGAATTCCTCCGCGGCGCGCTCTGGTGCGCCGCGGCCCACCCCGCCTAACCTCGACCGTTCCGCGATGACCCTCCTCCTCGGCGCGCTGACCCTCGGCCTGATCCTCTCGCTCCTCGCGATGGGCGTGTACGTCTCGTTCCGCATCTTCTCGATCCCGGACATCACCACGGACGGCTCGATCACCCTCGGCGCCGCCGTGGCGGCGGTGCTTCTCGTCGGCGGCACGTCCCCGATCCTGGCGACCGCGGCCGGCGCGCTGGCGGGGGCCTTGGCGGGCGCGCTGGCGGGCGTGATCCACACCCGCTTCAAGATCAATTCCCTGCTCGCCGGCATCCTCGTGATGACGGCGCTCTACTCGGTGAACCTCCACGTGATGGGCCGCAGCAACGTCCCGCTGCTGCAGGCGAACACCTTCGCCACGCAGGGCGAGCGCGTCGGGCAAGCCCTGTTCGGCGCCGGCCCGCTGCACGTGCTCGGGTGGCCCGTGGCGCCGGGCGACCTCGCGGTCCTCACGCTCGCGTTCCTGGCGGCGGTCGCGGCCGGCTTGACCCTTTACCTCTTCTTCCGCACCGACGTCGGCACGGCGATGCGGGCGACCGGCGACAACCCGCAGATGGTCCGGGCGCTCGGCGCTGACGTCGACCGCTACACCATCCTCGGCCTCGCCCTCTCCAACGGCCTGGTCGCCCTGTCCGGCGCCCTGCTCGCGCAGTACCAGGGCTTCGCCGACGCGCAGATGGGCATCGGGATGATCGTGTGGGGCCTCGCCAGTGTGATCATCGGCGAGGCGCTGACCGGCTCGCGTAGCCTCGGCCTCGCGCTCGCTGGCGCGGTGCTCGGCTCGGTGCTGTTCCGCCTGCTGGTGGCCGTGGCCCTGCGCTGGGGCCTCAACCCGAACGACCTCAAGCTCATCACCGCCCTGTTCGTCTTCTCCGCCCTGGTTCTCCCGCGCTTCCTCGCCCGCCGGCGGGGCGGAGCCCCGGCCGCCTGATCCCGATGCTCGAGCTCCACGGCCTCCGCCAGACCTTCAACCCCGGCACCGTCAACGAGGTGCGCGCCCTCCAGGGCGTCGATCTCACGCTCGACGAGGGCTCGTTCGTCGTCGTGCTCGGCACCAACGGCTCCGGCAAGTCCACCCTGCTCAACGCGGTCGCCGGCTCCTTCCTCCTTGACGCAGGCCGCATCCGGCTGGACGGCCAAGACGTCACCCGCTGGCCCGAGCACCGGCGGGCGCGCCTGATCGGCCGCGTCTTCCAGAACCCCTTCAGCGGCACCGCGCCCGGGATGTCCATCGCGGAGAACTTCGCCCTCGCGGCCCGCCGCGGCCGCCCCCGCGGGCTCGGCTGGGCCCTCGCGCCGGATCTGATGGGCGCGCTGCGGGACCGCGTGGCCGGCCTGCGGATGGGACTCGAGGACCGGCTGGACAACGCGATCGGCTCCCTCTCGGGCGGCCAGCGCCAGGCCCTCACCCTGCTAATGGCCACCTGGCTCCGCCCCCGCCTGCTCCTCCTCGACGAGCACACCGCCGCGCTCGATCCCAAGAGCGCCGACCAGGTCATCACCCTCTCCGACGAGGTGATCCGGCGGGACGGCCTGACCACGCTGATGGTGACGCACTCGATGGCGCAGGCCGTGGCCTACGGCGACCGCATCATCATGATGCACAAGGGCCAGGTCGTGCACGACTTCCGAGGCGCCGAGAAGCGCCGGCTGCGGCCGGAGGATCTGATCGACCGTTTCGACGAGATCCGCCGACGCGAACAGCTCGACGAGGGCGCAGCCGCGATGCTGCGCGAGCTCTACGTCTGAACCATGCCGCCTGCGGTGCAGTTGCTCGCCCTCTCCAGCTCGCTCGCCGAGATCCCGCGGGTGGCGGAAGCGATCGAGGCGTTCTGCGCCCCCCTCGAACCTGGGCCGCGTGACCTTTTCGCCCTGCAACTGGCCCTCGAGGAGGCAGTCACCAACGTCATCACTCACGGCTACGGCGAGCAACCTGGGCACAGTTTTACCTTGGAGCTCCGCAGTGAGGAGCGTCGCGTGACCGCCGTGCTCACGGACGACGCGCCGGCCTACGATCCGCTCGCCCGGGCGGAGTTGGACATCCACGCGCCCCTCGCTGAGCGCGGCATCGGCGGCCTCGGGGTGCACCTGCTGAAAAAGCTGATGGACTCCGTGGCTTACGAGCGTCGGGATGGACGCAACGTGCTGGTCCTCACGCGCGCCTTAGCCCCCTTCACCCCCTCACCTCATGGAAATCAGCGTCTCTCAGCAGAATGACATCACGGTCCTGGCCCTGCAGGGCCGCCTCGACGGCGTGGCCAGCCTCCCGCTGGAGCAGCGGCTCGACGCGCTCCTCGCGAGCGGGGTGCGGAAAGTGGTGGTGGATTGCGCCGCGCTGACCTACGTCAGCAGCGCCGGCCTTCGCGTGTTCCTCGGCGGGGCGAAGAAGCTCAAGTCCGCTGGCGGCCGCGTCGCGTTCGCCGCGCTCACCCCGGCGGTGCACGAGGTCTTCGAGTTGTCGGGATTTCTCGAGATTCTCGCCGTCCACCCCTCGACCGCCGCCGCCAGCGCGAGCCTCGCCTGACGATGATCCCGTCGCACCAGCTCACGTTCGTCGAGGAGATCGCTTTGCTCGCCTTGGACGACGCCAGCGGTAAGCGCCTGCCGATGCCGACCCTCGGCTTCAGCTACGCTCTCGCCGGCGCTGCGCTCTGCGACCTCTTCCACCTGGGTCGCATTGACACGGATCCGGCCGCGCTGACCGTGCTCAGCACGGCGCCCACGGGGGACCCGATCCTGGACGAGGTGCTGAAGGTCCTTGCGGCGGCGCGCGCCCCGGAACCGGTCGGCTCGTGGCTCGGCGTACTCGCCCAACGTTCCGCCTGGCTCGAGGCCGCTGCGGATGATCGGCTGGTGGAGCGCGGCATCCTGCGGCGCCAAGAGAACAGGGTGCTCTGGGTCTTCGGCGTGCGGCGCTACCCGACTGTGGACAACCACGAGCGGATCGAGGTCCGGACTCGCCTGCGGGCGCTCATTTTGGGGGACGACCTCCCCGATCCGCGCGACGCGACCCTGCTCAGCCTGCTCTGCGCCTGCCAGCTCGCCGCGGTGATCTTCCGCGGACCGGAGTACAACGCCCGCGCCGACCGCCTCACTTCCCTCGCCAAGCTGGACCTCGTCGGCCGCGAGGTCTCCCGCGCCATCGACGCCCTCGGCAAGGCCCTCCTCGGCGCCTCGCCCCTGCGCCTTTGATCCCCTCCTTGCCTATGCCTAAGATCCTCCTGGTCGAAGACAACGAGATGAACCGCGATATGCTGTCGCGGCGCCTCCTCCGCCGGGGTTACGAGGTCGTCATTGCCGTCGACGGCCAGCAGGGGGTGGACTTGGCCAGCTCCGCCCAGCCGCAGGTGATCCTGATGGACATGAGCCTGCCCGTGATCGACGGGTGGGAGGCAACCCGCCGGATCAAGGCGGACCCCGCGACCAAGTCCATCCCCGTGATCGCCCTGACCGCGCACGCGATGGCGGGGGACCGCGAACAGGCGCTCGCCGCCGGGTGTGACGACTACGACACCAAGCCGATCGACCTCACGCGGCTGCTGCCCAAGATCGAGAAGTACGCCGGGCCCGGCACGCCCGTGGCCTGAGGCGCCGCCGCCCGATGTCCGCTCCGACCGACCGCTCGTCGCTCTCGCACCTGCGGCACGACCTGCGGACGCCCCTCAACCAGATCATCGGCTACAGCGAACTGCTCGCCGAGGAGGCCGCGGACGCCGGCCACGCGGCCTACGAACCCGACCTCGAGCGCATCCGCGGCGCCGCCCGGCAACTGCTGGACCTGATCAACCGCAACCTCACCGACGAGCGCGTGACGCTCGCCGGCGAGATCGTGGCGGCCACGCCCTCCGCGGCTCCCGCCGCGGCCGCGTCTGTGGCCGCCGGTTCGACACGACCCGTCGCCCCCGCCGAATCCGCACGCGCCCCGATCACCGGTCGGATCCTGGTCGTGGACGACCAGCCCGGTAACCGGGACATGCTCGCCCGCCAGCTCGAGCGCCAGGGCCACACCACCGCCGTCGCCGGGGACGGCCGCGAAGCCCTGGAGCGTTTACGCGCCGCACCGCACGACCTGGTCCTGCTCGACATGATGATGCCCGTGCTCGACGGCCACGGCACCTTGGTCGAGATCAAGTCCGACCCGGCGCTCAGTCACCTCCCGGTGATTATGATCTCCGCGCTCGACGAGCTGGGGAGCGTCGTCCGCTGCATCGAGCGGGGGGCCGAGGATTACCTGCCGAAACCGTTCAATCCGACCCTGCTGCGGGCCCGCATCGGCGCGGGGCTGGAGAAGAAGCGATTTCGCGATCAGGAACGCGCCTACGTTCATACCATCGAGGAGACGCAGCAGCGCCTGAAGGCGGAGCTGCAGGAGGCGGAGAACTACGTCCGCTCAATCATTCCGCCCCCGCTGACCTCCGGTCCGGTGCGTTCGGAATGGCTCCTCGTGCCGTCCACGGAGCTCGGGGGCGACGCCTTCGGCCACCACTGGATCGACCCGGACCACCTCGCGATCTACCTGCTCGATGTCTGCGGGCACGGCGTCGGCGCGGCCTTGCTCTCGGTGACGGCCGGCAACGTGCTCCGCCACGCCTCGCTCCCCGGGGTGGACTTCCGGGATCCGGGGGCGGTGCTCACGGCCCTCAACGAGGTCTTCCTGATGGAGAACCAGAACGGGATGTACTTCACCATCTGGTACGGCGTCTGGTCGCCTTCGACCCGCCGGTTGCGGCTCGCGAGCGCCGGGCATCCCGCGGCGTTGCTCGCCACCCCGGCGGGCGCGGCGCGGAAGGTCGAGCGCCTGCGCGGCCCTGGCATGATTCTGGGCGGGATGAGCGGCACCGTGTACCGCACCCTCGAACGGACGGTCCCCGCGGGGGCGCAGCTGTACGTGGTGAGCGACGGGACCTTCGAGATCACCCTGCCCTCGGGCGAGATGTGGGCCGTGGCGGACTTCGAGCGGCACTTCGCGGCGCCGCCCGCGGGAACCGCCGCCGAGGACCTCGCCGGCCTCCTGGAGCGCGCCCGCGCGCTGCGCGGCTCCCCGGTCCTCGACGACGACTTCTCGATCATGCGCCTGGACCTCTGAGCGCCGCCCGCGCCGCCTTCCCGATGGCCTCGAAAACCGGCTTAAACCTCCGCTTCCTCGGCGGCTTCCTCCTCCTCTGCGCACTGGTCGGCGTCGGCCTGGTGGGCGGCTTTCGCCTGCTCCGCGAGGAGATCCGCCAAAACCTTCGCGCGGAGGTGGACCAGCAGGTCGCCGAGGTTGGCCGCACGCTGTGGACGATGCGGAGCCTATACCTCGAGCGCGTGCAGTCCGCGATGCGCGTGCTGCAGCAGCTGGCCGCCGCCGAGGGCCCGGCAGCCGTGGGCGATCCCGTCGTGGTCGAGGGAAGGACGTTACGCGACCTCCGCTTCGGTAGTCTCCGGGGCGCGGCAAGTAACACCTTGGTCGACCGCACCGTGGAACTGGTCGGCGGAACGGCGACGCTCTTCACGCGGGACGGCGAAAACTTCGTGCGGATCTCCACCAATGTGCGCCGCGCCGACGGCAACCGCGCCATCGGCACCGTCCTCGATCCCCAAGGCCCGGCGATGGCCGCGCTGCGCCGGGGAGACGCCTACTACGGGGTGGCCGACATCCTCGGCCGGGCCTACCTGACCGGTTACGAGCCGGTGCGCGATGCAACTGGCGCCGTGGTCGGGGTGCTCTACGTGGGTTACCCCATCGAGGCCATCGCGCAGGTCGGCCGTCTGCTGGAGGAAGCCCAGCTGCTCGGGCAGAGCGTCATCGCGCTGCTCGACCGGCGGGGCGAGCCGCTGTTTCCGGTGCCGACAACCAAGGTGCAGCTGGTCAATTCGGCGCGGGCCGGCGCGGCGAGCGCGGCGAACAACTGGGTCGAAGGCGATTGGTCGTGGCGCAAGGAACTGTTCCCCGAGTGGGGCTTCACCCTACTGGTGGGCGTTGATCTCGCGCAGATCGACCAGGCCTCGTGGGAACAGGTTCTGCCCGTCTTCGGGTTCATGAGCCCGATGATCCTCGCCGCGCTTGGGCTGGGGCTCTTCTTCGCCCGGCGGCTCTCGCGAGCCCTGAACACGGCGGAACGCCTGCGGGAGGAAGCGCGCAAGCTGGCCCTCGTCGCGAGCCGGACCCACAATGGAGTGCTGATTACCGGCCCAGCCGGCCGCATCGAGTGGATCAACGATGCCTTCACCCGGCTCACCGGCTTCTCCGCGGCGGAGGCACTGGGCCGCCATCCCGACGAATTTCTGATGGGCCCGGATACCTCGCCCGCCACCCTCGCCGAGAAGAAGCGCGCCCGGCAGGAGCGGCGCGGCTTCCAGCTCGAGATTCTCAACTACCACAAGTCCGGCCGCCCCGTCTGGATCCTCGCGGACGGCCAACCCGTGCTCGACGACCAGGGGGAGGTCCGCAACTACCTGGTGGTCCAGACGGACATCACCCACCGCAAGCAGGCCGAGGCCGAGCTGCGCGCGGCCCAGGAGGCCGCGGAACAGGCGAACCGCACCAAGAGCGCCTTCCTCGCCAACATGAGCCACGAGCTGCGGACGCCGATGAACGCCATCATCGGCTACAGCGAGATGCTGATGGAGGAGGCCGAGGACACGGGGCAGGAGGCCTTCCTGCCCGACCTGCGCAAGATCCACGGCGCCGGCAAGCACCTGCTCGGGCTGATCAACGACGTGCTCGACCTATCGAAGATCGAGGCGGGCAAGATGACGCTCTACGTGGAGGCCTTCGGCGTCGCCGAGATGATCACGGAGACCGCCGCCACCGTGCAGCCGCTCGTGGCCAAGAACGGGAATACCTTGGCCGTCAGCGTGGACCCCACGGTCGGCCGGATGCGGGC
>JBEDEF010000257.1:0-4278 GCA_041175845.1 Verrucomicrobiota bacterium | reverse complement strand
GCCGGGCCACCAGTTCGTCCACGTAGAAGGGCTTGGTGAGGTAATCATCCGCGCCGAGGTTCAGGCCTTCCAGCCGCTCGGGCAGGGCGCCCCGGGCGGTGATGAGGATGACGGGCACCGGCCGGCGCTGGGCGCGCAGCCCGCGCAGGATGCTCAGCCCGTCCCTTCCCGGCACCATCACGTCGAGGACCAGCGCGTCGTACGCTCGGGTGGAGGCCAGGGTGAAGGCCTCGTTGCCGTCATTGCAGGCATCGACGATGAAGCCCTGCGTCTCCAGCCCCTTGCGGACCAGCGCGGCGAGCTTCCGGTCGTCCTCGAGCAGCAGGATTTTCACTCCGCAACAGGAAGGGGGTGGGGCGAGGCCCGCAAGCCGCACGTGATGACAGAGTTTTCATCGCCGCTTCACGCGGACGGGAGGGGCGCTCACAGGGGGAGAGAATGAAAGAGCCGTAATGCAATCGACCGGCCGGGCCTCATCCGACGGGCGTGAGATCGGGAGATGCGTGTCCCCGTAACCTGGCTGTTCGCCCTCCTCCTCGCGCCTCTGCTCTTGGGTGCTGACGCTCCCGGCGGCGAGGCACGCCCGAGGCAGGGACGCAAGGCCGCGCCGGAGAAGGGCTCGGCGGTGGTGAAGCCGACCTTGCGCGACACCGTACGTGCCAACGTCTACGCGGACAATTGGTTCATGCTCTACGTGAACGGGCGCCTCGTGGCCATCGACTCGATCGACTTCCTGCCGCACAATGTGGTTTCGGTCGACCTCCTGCCCGAGTATCCGATGACCATCGCCGTCCTTGCCAAGGACAACGCCGACCCGCGGACCGGGCGGGAGTACGGCACCTCGATTGGCGACGGAGGCTTCATCCTGAAGTTTGCCGACGGCACCGTCACCGATGCCTCCTGGAAGGCGAAGTGTTTCTTCCGCGGTCCGCTGCCGGGCCCCGACGGTCGCGATCGCGTCGAGCACACCCCGCTGCCGCCGGACTGGTTCGCCCCGGGGTTCGACGACTCCGCCTGGGCCGCGGCGGTCGAGTACACGGAGGAGCGCGTCAATCCGAAGGAGGCCTTCCGGACCGCCGACTTCGCGGGGGCGCGCTTCATCTGGACCGCGGACCTCGACCTCGACAACACGGTGATCTTCCGCCGGCGGGTCGAGCGGCCCGACTGGAAGGCGCGTTGGACGACCCGGCCGGACCTCGATGTCTCGGGTGCCCCCGCGCGCTGACCGCGACCGTTCGATGACGGGGAATTAATCCGGCGCCGCGGGGGGCATTCATCCCTCCGCGCGACCGTGGAGCCATGCGCCACCGTGCCCTTCTCGCCCTCATCCTGCTCGCCGTCCTGTCGCGCGCCGCGGAGCCGCCGTCGGCGCGCTTGGTCAACCTCGCGACGCGCGCGACGGTCGGGGGTCCGGCCGGGACGCCGATCTCCGGATTCGTCGTGGCCGGATCGGGGGCCAAGCCGGTGGTGATCCGGGCCGTCGGACCCGCGCTTGCCGGCTTCGGCGTCGGCGGCACCCTGGCGGATCCCCGCCTGGCCCTGGTGGCGGGTTCGGCGACGGTGGCGGAAAACGACAACTGGGCGTCGACGGACGCTGGCGCGATGAGCGCGGTGGGCGCCTTTGTGTTGCCTGCCGGCAGCCGCGACGCGGCGATCGTGCGCCCGCTGGAACCTGCCGGCTACACCGCGCCGGTGACGGCCCCGGGGGGCACCTCCGGCGTGGCGCTGCTCGAGGTCTATGATGCGGCGCCGACCGGCTCCTCGTACCTTGTCAACGCCTCCACCCGGGCCTTTGTGGGCACGGGTGACAACGTGCTGATCCCGGGCTTCGTGATCAGCGGTCCGGGTTCGCTGCGGGTGCTGCTGCGCGCGGTCGGTCCCGGATTGGCGCCGTTCGGAGTCACCGGCACCCTGGCGGATCCGACCGTCACGCTTTACCGAGGCTCAACCGCGCTGGCGACCAACGACAACTGGGCGACGGGGAACAACGCCGCGGAGATCACGGCGGCGGCGGCCGCATTCGGCGCCTTCGCGCTGCCGGCCGGCAGCCGCGACGCGGCGCTGCTGGTGAGCCTGCCGGCCGGATCCTATTCGGCGGTGGTCAGCGGGGTGGGGGGCGCGACCGGCACGGCCTTGGTCGAGGTGTATGCGGCCGCACCTGCGTCCGCACCCGCGGCGAACGGCTTCACCTTCACGGCGCTGGCCTCCCAGCCCGCGGTACCCACCTACCTTGACGCCGTGGTGATCAACGCGCGCGTGCAGGCGCCCGGAGGAGGGACGCCGGCGAGGGTGGACCTGCAGTATCAGGCGGGTGGCTCGGTCGCCGGTCCCCAGGTGGTCAGGATGTGGGACGACGGGCTGCACGGGGATGGATCAGCGGGCGACGGCGTGTTCGGGGCGACGATCCCCGCGCAGGCGGCCGGGGTCACGGTCTCTTACGCGATCAACGCGTCCGATGATGCCGGGCGCACGGGCACGGGTGCGAGCACCGCCTACCTCATTGGTGCCGGCCTGACGGATGCCACCTTCACGGCGCCGGAATTCCTGGGGATTCCGACCGACCGGGGGGTGTCCCTGAATCTCGAGGCGGCCGTGGCGCTCGAAGCCTACGTCGAGTTTGGCTCCGCGCCGGGCGTCTACTCCGGGCGGACGGCCACCGCGACCTATCCGGCAGGCGCCCCGTTCGAGATTCGGATCGAGGCTCCGGCGGGTGCGGCTCCGCTGGCGGCGGGGCGCCGGCACTACTACCGGTTGCGCTACCGGCGGCCGGGCGAGGCTGAATTCCGGGCGCGGGGCGAGCGCAGCTTCCAGACCCAGCGTCCGCGCGGAAGCGGGTTCATCTTCACCATCACGGCCGATCCGCACCTCGACGAGGTGACCAATCCGGGACTCTTCGCCCTCGCGATGCGCAACATCGGGGCGGACAACCCGGACTTCCACGTGGATCTGGGCGACATCTTCATGTCGGACAAGCTGTCCACCATCATCCCCGGACTGACCGTGAATTACGGGCTGGTCGAGTACCGCGCGATCACGATGCGCAACCATTTCGCGGAGTTCGCCCACTCGGCGCCCTTCTTCTTCATCCTGGGTAACCACGAGGGTGAGTACGGCTACGTCTTCGCGGCGGACCGGACCCCGGAGCGCAACAGCAACGTCGGCAGCTGGAACCTGCGGGCCCGCAAGGCCTACTTCCCCACGCCCGTTCCCGGGGGGATCTACGCCGCGAGCGCCGAGACCCGCAATATCCTCGGGCGGGATGAGCTGCTCGAGAACTATTACGCGTGGGAGTGGGGTGACGCCCTGTTCGTGGTGCTCGACCCGTACAACAACACGCTGGCGAACCCGAACTCGAACCCCGGGGACAACTGGCGGTGGAGCCTCGGACGCGCCCAGTACGACTGGTTGCGGCAGGTGCTTGCGGGCAGCCGGGCCCGTCACAAGTTCGTCTTCCTGCATAACCTGGTGGGCGGCGTGGCCTCTGGCCGGGGCGGCATCGAGGCGGCCGGCCGCTACGAGTGGGGCGGGCGCAACGCCGACGACTCGGAGGGCTTCGCTGAAAAGCGTCCCGGCTGGGGCGTGCCCATCCACACCCTCCTCGTGCAGCACGGCGTGAGCGCGGTGTTTCACGGGCACGATCATTTCTACGGCAATCAGCAGCTCGACGGCGTCGTCTATCAGGAGTGCCCGCAGCCCGGGACGGGAAATTTCTCCACCGGAAGTGCCCGGGATGGTGGCTACGTGGCGGGCACCATCCTGCCGAATTCCGGCCACCTGCGCGTGAGCGTGAGCGCGGCCGAGACCAAGGTGGAGTACGTGCGCGCGGCATTGCCCACCCAGGCGACGGCCGCCGTGCGGAACCGCGGGGTTGCGCACACCTACACCATCGCGGCGAAGGCGGCACCCTAGGCGTCCGATGGCCGGGGATGGCTAACTGGCGTCGCGCTGAAACCGCCCGCCTGCCGGGGCCGTCTTCCCGCCGCCCATGGATTTGTTTTCCGCGCTGCTCATCCTTGATTGGTATTTCTGGCGTGGCCTTGCGCTGCTTGCGCTGCTCGCGGTGAGCAACGCGTCGCTGGCCCAAGCGGAGTCTGGCGCCGCGGGCCGGTTGAGCGCGCGGCCGCTCTTTCTTGAGGCCGGCGAAGCGCTGATGGATCTGGCGGCGAAACCGGATCAGGCTCCGGTCTGGCGGTTTCCTGGCTTGGTTCCGGACGAGGTGGAGGCGCGACTCCGTCGGGCGGGAATCGAGGACGCGCAGCTCACGGTGCTCCGGCGGGC
>JBEDEF010000256.1:0-3560 GCA_041175845.1 Verrucomicrobiota bacterium | reverse complement strand
ACCTACCGCCGCACGTACGGCCAACGCGCGCTGGTCCCCGCGCCGCTCCCCGCGACCGAGGACACGATCTACGACGCGGCGTCGCTGACCAAGGTCGTCGCCACCACCACGGCGGTGATGCAGCTGGTGGAACGCGGCCGCCTCGAGCTCGACGCCCCCGTCGCTCGCTACCTCCCCGCCTTCGCCCAGCACGGCAAGGAACGGGTCACGGTCCGCCACCTGCTCACGCACGTGTCCGGCCTGCGCCCCGGGATTCCCGCCACGCCGGCGTGGGAGGGCACCGCCGCCGCGATCGAGCGCGCCTGCGCTGAGCGGCTCCAGCAGGCGCCGGACAGCCGCTTCGTCTACAGCGACATCAACTTCATCCTCCTCGGGGAAATCGTGCGGGTCGCCGACGGCCGGCCGCTCGACGCCTATTGCCAGGCGGAGATCTTCGGGCCGTTGGGCATGCGCGACACCGGGTTCCGGCCCGCCGCCGCGCTCCGCGACCGCATCGCCCCCACCGAGCTGATCACGGGTCGGATGATCCACGCGGAGGTCCACGACCCCACGGCCCGGCGCATGGGCGGCGTCGCCGGCCACGCGGGGCTGTTCCTGACGGCCGCCGACCTCGCGCGCTTCTGCCGGATGCTCCTCGGCCGCGGCACGCTCGACGGCGTGCGCATCCTCCGGCCCGAGAGCGTCGCGGAGATGACCCGGGTGCAGAACGACGGCTCCGCGCGGCGCGGCCTCGGCTGGGACATCGACACCCCGTACTCGGGGCCGCGCGGACGCTGGTTCCCGGCCGGCCGCAGCTTCGGCCACACCGGCTGGACCGGCACCAGCGTGTGGATCGACCCCGGTTCCGGCGCCTTCCTCATTCTCCTCGCGAACCGCGTCCACCCTGACGGCAAGGGCGACTCCACCCCGATCCGCCGCGAGGTCGCCACGCTGGCGGCGGAGGCGATGGGCCTCGACCGCGACGCGGTGCGGAACGGGATCGACGTCCTCGTGGCGGAGGACTTCGCCCGCCTGCGCGGGCTCCGCGTCGGCCTCATCACCAACCCCAGCGGCCGCGACCGGCAGGGCCGTTCCACGATCGACCTCCTCCACGGCGCCCCCGGAGTGAAGCTCACCGCGCTGTTCAGCCCCGAGCACGGCATCCGCGGCACCGCCGACGAGAAGGTGGGCGACACGGTGGACGAGAAGACCGGGCTGCCCGTCTACAGCCTCTACGGCGAAACCCCGCGCCGCGCTCCGGGAATGTCCGCCGCCGAGCACGACCAGGCCGTCATCCGCGCCCACGCCCCCAAGGCGGAACACCTGCGGGACCTGGATGTGCTGCTGGTGGACCTGCAGGACATCGGCGCGCGGTTCTACACCTATTCGGCGACGGTGGGCGCGGCGCTGGAGGCGGTGGCGCGGGCGGGCAAGCGCCTCATGATCCTTGACCGGGTGAACCCGATCACCGGCGCGCGCTGGGAGGGCCCGGTGATGACGCGGCCGCCGAGCTTCATTGGGTTCCACCCCATGCCGGTGCGCCACGGGATGACCCTGGGCGAGCTCGCGGTGTTCTTCAACGCGGAGCGGGCCTTCGGCGCGAACCTCGAGGTGGTGCGCTGCGCGAATTGGACCCGCGACCGCTGGCTGGACGAAACCGGCCTCGGCTGGGTGAACCCTTCGCCCTCGATGCGCAGCCTCACTGCGGCCACCCTCTACCCCGGGCTCTGCCTGCTGGAGAGCACCGTGATCTCGATGGGGCGCGGGACGATCCGGCCCTTCGAGCAGGTCGGCGCGCCGTTCGTGGACGGCGTCCGCCTCGCGGCCGAGCTGAACGCGCGCGGGTTGCCCGGCGTGCGCTTCGAGCCCGTGCGCTTCACGCCGTCGATGGACTTCTACCCCGGCCCCGCCTCGGCCCTGAAGCACAAGGACCGCGAATGCGGCGGGGTCCGCGTGATCCTCACCGACCGCGCGGCCTGCCCGGTGGTCGACGTCGGCATCGAGCTGGCGCTCGCCCTGCGACGGCTGCACCCGGCGGAGTTCAACGTCGACGCGATGGGCCGCCTGCTCGGGGACGACGCGACCCTCGACGCGATCCGCCGCGGGGAACCGCTCGCCCGGATCAAGGCTGCGTGGGAGCCCGCGCTGCGGGACTTCGCGGCCCGGCGGGAACGGGCCCTGCTCTACCGCTGAACCGACCTCGCGCGGGCCGCCCGGCCGCGACGGCGCTCCGCCTCAGGGCCGCACGGCCGCGAGGTAATCGCAGAGCACGCGGGCATTGGCGAGGTAGGCGGAGGTGGTGATCCACGGGCCGGGCGTCCGCCGGCCGGCGGGGGCGAGCCAGCGGCCCTGGGCGTCGAGGGCGGCCAGCGCGGCGCGCACCCTGGGCTCGAGGGCGCGGGCCTCGGCGGCACGCCCGGCGGCGGAACGCGCCTTCTCCTCCGCGGCGCGGCGCTGGGCGAGCAGGGCGTCGCGGCCCTTCGCGCGGACCTCCTCGTACTGCCGGCGGAGGGCGGGGACCCCGTAATCGCTTTCCCACGAGTAGCCGGTGCGGCGCTCCTCGCTGAGGTCCTCGAGGCGGTATTTGATCTTCCCGTCGCGGTCCCCGTAGATCGGCCGGTTCGTGCCCAGTTCGTACATCCGGGCCCAGCGGCCGGGCGACAGGGCGGAGCGCTCGAACCAGGCCAGCGCGCGCGGCACCGGCTCGAGGTAGCGGGCATCCCCGGTCTCGACGTGCATTTCGATCAGCAACCGGAGAGCACCGACGCTTTCGCCGGAACAGACGCTGGGCGGTTCGAAGGCGCGGGCCCACGCGGGCTCGAGCTGCGGGTTGTACTGCTGGGCCCAGACCGGCTGCGGCTCGGGCAACTGGGCCAGGAGCAGGAAATCCACCCCGCGCAGCGCCGCCGCGCGGTATTCCGCATTCCCGGTCGCGCGCGCCGCCTCGAGGAGGGTCAGCACGCAGTCCCGCTGCGTGTTGTCGTTGAGGGTGTAGTGCCCGTTGTAGTTAGTCTTCGGGTACTCGCGGGGATAATCGGCCGGCATCCGGGCGGGGCGGACCGGGTAATCAGCCGGGTCGATGCGCTGCCCCGTCCACCGCTGGGGCCAGCCGCCGTTGGGCCGCTGCGCCTCCAGCAGGCGCCGGAGGCCGTAGTCGCGGGCCGCGCGCAGGCGGGCCTCGCGCTCACCGCCCGGCGACGGCGAGGCGGCGACCACCGCCACCAGCAGCCGCAGCGCGCTCTGGGTGTTGTCGTCGTCAAAGGTGGTCGTGTTCTTCCGCTTCGCCGCCTCGGCGGGCGGGATCCGCCCGACGTCGGTCCGGCGGTACCAGGCGGAGGCCAGCGCGGGATCGAACTCGATCAGGTAATCCCAGCCGCCCGATTCCAACTGGCCCGTCGCGAGCGCGTCGGCCGCGGCCTGGGCAGCGTCGAGGTAGGCGGGGTCGCCGGTCACTTCCCACGCGCGCAGGAAGGCCTGGCCGACCGCGGGCGTGCCCGGGGGCTGGACCCAGATCTGCGTCGGGGTGGCGGTGTTTTCCCCGGCGCGTTCCCGGAGGTCGGGCGAATAGCGCCAGAGGTAGC
>JBEDEF010000255.1:0-6780 GCA_041175845.1 Verrucomicrobiota bacterium | reverse complement strand
TCCCAAAGCTGGCGACCGCTCGCGGGATCGAGGCTGGAAATACCATGCGATTGGCTGGCGAGGATTAGCTCCTCGCGGCCGTCTGCGCGCTGCAAGACGCAGGGCGTGCCATAGGCTGTGCCGCCCCGGGTGGTCCGCCGCGCAGTCTCCCACATGACGCGTCCCGTGGCGGGATCGAGCGCCGTCACCGTGCTGGCGCCATCCTGATCGTTGGTGACGATCAGGCGGCCCGCATGAAGAATCGGCGACGCGCCGTGACCGTGCTGGGACGCGAACGGACCGAGGTCTCGCGCCCAGAGCTCACCGCCGGCGTGATCAAAGGCCCGCACCCAAAAGTGATCCGCGGAGACAAAGACTGCAAAGACGCGGTCCGCGTCGACGACCGGCGAGGAGTTCGCGTAGCCGGCGTTGCGATTGCCTGGGCGGTGCGTGGGCAGGGGGTAGGTGCGCCGCCACAGCTCCCGGCCATCCCGGCGATCCAGACCGAGGATCGCCCGCTCCCGGCCCTCGTCGGTGGCGGCGGTGACGAACAGGCGGTCGCCCCACACCACCGGGGCACCGTGACCGCTGCCGGGCAGGCGTACGCGCCAGCGAAAATCCGCTTCGGTCCAAGCGACGGGCAGACCCCGCGCCGGGCTGATCCCGGTGCCATTGGGTCCCCGAAACCGGGTCCACTCTTGGGCAACCATCGTTCCGGTGACGAAAACCGTCAAAAGAGCGACCAACAGCAGGCGAGTCATCATGAGGGGGCGGGGCAACTGCTGACGAAGCTCGCCGGGGCCGCCGCCTCGTCAACGGCGAATGCGCCGTGGGGGATCACGCTTGTCAGGTGCCGCCCGGCCCGAAAGCTCCCGCGGATGAAAGTAGCGTGGACCACCGTCGGGACCGCCGGTGAGGCAGAGGAAATGGCGCGTGCGCTGGTGACGGCGGGGCTCGCAGTGTGCATTCAGGTCGAGGGTCCCCTCCGCTCCCACTACGTGTGGCAGGGGAAGGTCACCGTGGCCGAAGAGCACCGGCTCACCCTGAAGTGCCGGGACGAAGCCTTACCCGCGCTGGAGGCAGCGGTGCTGGCTCGCCACCCCTACTCCATCCCGGAATGGATCGTGGTGGATGCCTGCCGGGTCGGAGAAAAATACTTGTCATGGGCGCGGTCCGAGCGTCAGCCTTGACCCTTTAACCCGTAGCGCATACTCTCTTTCCGCCATGTCCCAGCACAAGAGTCTCCAAGGTTCCTCCGGCATCGTCGTTAAACGCAACGTCCTCAAACGCTTCGAGCGGGTGGACCTGCTCAAGAAGCGCGGGCAATGGAAGGCCGGAGACCGCGTCCAAGGCCTGCGGAAGACAAAGCCCGACGTTTAAGTTTCGCCCCGCTTTCCCCGGCAGGCAGTCACCACTGCCTGCCTTTTTCGTATCCAGACCCCGCCCGATGTTCGACCTTATCCGCAAGCTGGTGGATTTCATCGTCCACATCGACCGGCACCTCGCCGAGATCATCGCCGCTTACGGGCTTTGGACCTATGCGGTGCTTTGGCTGATCATCTTCGCGGAGACCGGCTTGGTGGTGACCCCGTTTCTGCCCGGCGACTCCCTCTTGTTTGCCGCGGGCACGTTTTGCGCGAAGCCCGAGACCGGTCTGAACGTGCACCTGATGGCGGTGCTGCTCTGGGTCGCCGCAGTCCTAGGCGATACCGTCAACTACTGGCTCGGCTCCCGCCTCGGACCGGCGGTCTTCAAGCGGGAGGATTCGATGTTCCTGCGGAAGAAGCACCTCGAGCGGGCGCACGCCTTCTTCGAAAAGTACGGCGGCCGGGCGATCATTCTGGCGCGGTTCGTGCCGATCGTGCGGACCTTCGTGCCCTTCGTCGCAGGGGTCGGCCGAATGAACTACGGACGCTTCATCGCCTACAACGTCCTCGGCGGCTTCATCTGGATCTACTTTTTCCTCTACGCTGGCTACTGGTTCGGCGGCCTGCCCTTCATCCAACGGAACTTCAAGCTGGTGATCCTCGCCATCATTGTGATCTCCGTCCTGCCGATTGTCTGGGAAACGTGGCAGGCGTGGAAGGAAACCAAGCGGGAGCGGGCTCGCGAGGTCTGAGCGGTCCGCCCGCCTAACGCGCGGCGGCCTTGAGCTCCTGGAACCGGGCCCGGAGCCCGGCCAGTTGTCCCGCTCTCGCGGGTTCGCTGGCGACGTCGCGCTCCTCGCGGGGGTCGGCCGCGAGGTGGAACAGCTGCTCCCGGCCGAAGTCCGGCCAGAACATGTACTTCCAGTCGGCGCGAACCAGCGCCTCGGAGGCGGGAATGAAGTCCTGGTTCCGGATCACCGCATGCTCGTAGAAAAATTCTGTGCGCCAGTCCGCGGGACGCCGCTCCGGCGCGTAGAGCCCCGTGAGGTCGCGACCCTGCATACCCGGAGTAGCCGTCAAGCCGGCTGCGCCTAACACCGTCGGAGCCAAATCGACGTTGAGGGCAAAGGCTGCTTCCGTCGCGCCGCGGCGGGCCGCCGGCAGGCGCGGATCACGGATGATCAGCGGGACCCGGATGCTCTCCTCGTGCGGATACCACTTGTCGGCGAGGCCATGCTCGCCATGGAAGAAGCCGTTGTCAGTGGTGAAGACCACGAGCGTCTCCTCCAGTACTCCCTGCCGCTCCAATTCCGCGAGCACCCGCCCGCACACCGCATCCGCTTCGGTCACGAGCCGGTAGTAGTTACGCATCATCTCCTGGTACTTTGCGGGCTCGTCGAAGCGCCAGTGCCACCGCACGCGCCCCTCGTTGCGCTCGTTGGCGATGAACGGCGGAAGCCGGCGGTGGTGCTCCTCCGTGGCCGTCGGCGGCACCGGGATCCGGACATTCGCGTAAAGGGCCGCGCTTTCCGGCTGGGGCAGGAACTGCGCCGGATGCTGGTCTTCTGCGTGGGCGGCGACAAAGGCGAGGGTGAGGCAAAAGGGGCGACCCGCGGGTCGCGTGCGCAGGAACTCGAGGGCGTCCGCCTCGTTACGGCGGGTAACGTGTACCGGCGGCCCCTCGGGCTGCGGCAGCCAGTGCCGCATGGGCGTGATCCGCCCAGCGCCAAAGTCATAGTTCTCAGCGGGAAACTTGCCGTTGTGCCACTTCCCGACATGCCCGACGTGATAACCCGCGGCGCGCAGCCGTCCGGGATACGTCTCCGCCCACGGGGTGCGGAACATATCGAACGCCCGGTTCCCGTGGCGCGACATCCACTGCCCCGTGAGCAGGGTGGCGCGACTCACGCCGCAAATGGAAGTCGTGACGAAACTATTGGTGAAGCGGAGGCCCTCCCGCGCGAGGCGGTCCAGGTGCGGTGTGCGCACGACCGGATTACCCGCGGCCCCCAGGGTGTCGTGACGCCAGTCATCCGCGTACAGCAGCACCACGTTCAACGGGCGCGCAGGGGTGGCCGGAGCGGCGGCGGCCAGCAGGGGGAGCCAAAGTAGGCCAAGCGCGAGCAGGGCGGGCCGGCAGCGGCCGGCGCGGGGGAGCAAGGAGGGCATCACCCGGGAGATTGCGCGCCGGCTCCGCCGTTGTCACTACTGCCGCGAAGCTTAGGTCAACGATCCGCGGGGACGCTGGTTAGTGCCTCTTCCATCGTGGTCACCCCCTCGCGGACCTTCAGCAGTCCGTCCTGATGCAGGGTTTTCATCCCGTTGCGCATCGCGATCCGCTTGAGCTCCGCCGCCTCCGCACCCGCGTTGATGGCGGCCACCAATTCCTCATCGCCCACCATGAGTTCGTGGATGCCAACGCGGCCGCGGTAACCGTTGTGGTCACACTTAGGGCAGCCCTCGGGATGCGCCTTGTGGATGGGACCGCTCCAACCGAGGGCTCGCTCGAGGAGGTCGCGCTCCCGGCCCGTTGGCTCGTACTCGACCCTACAGGCACGACAAACGCGGCGCAGGAGCCGTTGGGCGCAGACGCAGCGCAGGGAAGAAGACAGCAAGAAGGGCTCGATGCCCATGTCCGTCAGGCGGGAGATGGTCGTGGGCGCGTCGTTCGTATGTAGCGTCGAGAGCAGGAGGTGGCCGGTCAGGGCCGCCTCCACCGCAATGCTCGCGGTTTCCTGATCGCGGATCTCGCCCACGAGGATAATGTCCGGATCCTGGCGCAGGAACGCCCGCAGGGCGTGGGCGAAGGTCAACCCGATCTGCCGGTGCATCTGCATCTGGTTGATGCCGGGCAGCGTGTACTCGATTGGATCCTCAGCGGTACGGATAACCAGGTCCGAGGTGTTGATCTCATTCAGCGCCGAGTAGAGGGTCATCGACTTACCGGAGCCCGTCGGACCGCAGTGCAGGATCATCCCATGTGGCTCCCGGATGCAGGCGCGGTAGCGAGCGAGGTTGTCCGCGGAAAAACCAAGATCCGCAAGGGGCAGCGTTGTCCGCTGCTTGTCGAGGATCCGCATCACGATCCCTTCACCGTGGTTGAGCGGCGCGGTGGACACCCGCAGGTCGATGTCGAGCCCCTTGCGCGAATATTGCCGGAAGACAATGCGGCCGTCCTGGGGGAGCCGCCGCTCCGAGATATCCAGGTTGCACATGATCTTCAGGCGCGCCACGAGCGCGGGCCCGACTTTCTTGGGCAGCCGCAGCCGCTCGTAACACACGCCGTCCACCCGATTGCGGACCACGACCTCCTTCTCCTGCGGTTCAATGTGGATGTCGCTGGCGCCCGCCAGATAGGCCTCCTCGACGATGCGGTTCGAAAGCTGGATGATCGGTCCGGACTCCTCCGTGACCTCGTCGTCCTTTAGGTCGACCTCTACCCCGCTCTCCCCGAATTGTGCGCTGATCTGGGTGACGACATCGGCAAAGCCAGTCCCCTTGTCCTGCCCGCGAGAGACCTTTTCCCGCAGGTCCTCGGTCCGCGCCAGGAGTCGGACAACCGGACGGCCAGTCATCTCCTGCACCTTGTCCGCGACGACGCGGTCGAACGGATCGGCACAGGCGAGCAGCAGCAGCTCGCCGAGGTTTCCAACGGGCAGGACCAAGTGACGCTGACAAAATTCCTGGGGCAGCCGCTCGAAGGTCTGGGGCGTGACGCGGAAGCGCGCCACGTTGAACGCCCGCATCCCATAGGCGCGAGCAGCCGCCAACAACCGGGGAAAATCCGGAATACGGTACTCCTCCCGGAGGAGTCGGTCGAGAGCCTCACCACTGAGGTCCTGCGGATGTTGGAGGAGCTCGTCGCGTTGGGCCGGCTGAAGCCGCCCCAGCTCGACGAGGTGGTTGACGATGCTGGTCTGGACGCGTCCGAGGGGCATCTTCAGCGCGCGGGGGCTCCGAGTCTCCCGAGGTGCTCGCTCAATCCATCCAATGTCGTTCCGAACCAGAGTACGGGGCCTTCGATCCGGCCCTCCCAGTGGGCCTTGGCCACCGGGCTGAGGGCGTAGGCGGAGGCGAGGCACGTGAAGCCATCCAACCGGTCAAACGGTACGGTCCAAGTTGCCCAGCAAGCGTCAGGATCCGGCAGCCGGCGAAACTCGTCGGGGCCATCAAAGTCGCCGAGATCCACCAGCCCGATCCCCTCGTGTTCCATGGCGTGCCGCAGGAGATCTTCTTCCCGGAGAAACTTCAGCGAGTGCGTGATGACGCGTAGGAGCGAGGCGCCCGGTTCACCGCCGGCCAACCCCTCCAGCCAACGGTCGGTCGCCTCCTGAAGTTGTTCCGCCTGCAGCAGGTTGCGATCGGCCAGCGTCAGCCCGAGCTGACGGTTGGCCTTCATGAGGAGCGAGCGATGTTCACTGCGGGCGGACATCGCACTCATGCTCGGATTAGCTCCCGGGGGGAGGCGACGCATTTCCGGCCCTGGGACGCCGGCGGACGCGTTTTAACAATTCCTTTTTAAATCGCTCTATTCCCTCCCCCGTGGCGCACGAGATCCCGAGTACGTCGACGGCCGGGTGGCGGCGGCGGAACTTGGCGAGCCAGCCCTTCGAATCTGACAAGTCCAGCTTATTGGCCACCACGAGCCGGGGCTTCTTCAGCAGCGCCGGATCATAGAGCTTCAGCTCGCGGAGGAGGTGGCGGTAGTCCTCCCGCGGGTCGCGCGCGTCCGTACCGGCCATATCCAGGAGGAAGACCAGCAGCGCACAACGCTCGATGTGCCGGAGGAAGCGGTGGCCAAGACCGCGGTTCTCGTGCGCGCCCTCAATCAGACCCGGAATATCCGCCAGCAGCAGCCGGCGCGCGCCGCGCGCGTCCGCCGGATACTCGATGACGCCGATCTGCGGATGCAGCGTGGTGAAGGGATAGGCGGCGGTGCGGGGACGGGCCTGGGTGACGCGGCCCATCAGGGAGGACTTGCCCGCGTTGGGGAAGCCCACCAGGCCGACGTCGGCGATGCTCTTCAGCACGAGCCGGTAGGTCCCGGTTTGCCCGGGCAGGCCAGGATTCGCCCGCCGTGGGGCGCGGGTCGTCGAGGTCTTGAAGTGGGTGTTGCCCCAGCCGCCATTGCCGCCCTGACAGAGCACGATGCGCTGCCCGTCCGTGATCACCTCGGCGACGGGCTTTCCGGTCTCGAGATCGACCACCATCGTACCCAACGGCATCCGCAGCACGCACGGCGCGCCGTCGCGTCCGTTGCAATCGGCACCGAGGCCGTGGCCACCGCGCTCGCCGCGCCAGTGGGGCTGGTACTTGTAGTCGACCAGATTATTGGTGTTAACGTCCCCGAGCAGGACCACGTCGCCCCCGCGGCCGCCATCGCCGCCGTTGGGGCCACCCCAGGGCTCGTATTTTTCCCGGCGGAAGCTGATGC
>JBEDEF010000254.1:0-3198 GCA_041175845.1 Verrucomicrobiota bacterium | reverse complement strand
CACGAGGTGGCGCTTTTCACGCTGACCACGCCGCTGTGGGTCACGCTGCTGGCCGACCTGCGGGAGCGCCGCCTCCGCCCCTGGGCGCTGGTGGCTTCGCTGCTGGCCATCGCCGGGGCGGCCCTGCTAGTCCACCGCGCGGCCGAGTTCGCCCTGACGCTGCGCGGGGTCCTGCTGGTCCAGGGCGCCAACCTCGCCTTCGCCACCGGCCAGCTCGCCTACCGCGGGTGGACTCGGGCTAGGCCGGCGTTGCCGGATTACGCCGCGATGGGGGTGCTGTATCTGGGCGGACTCCTGCCCGCGCTGTTGCTGATCGCGCGCCAACCCATCCCGCCCCGGCTGGAAGGGGCGCAACTGCTGACCCTCGGGTACCTTGGCCTCGTCGCCTCGGGGCTGGGCTTCTACCTGTGGAATGCCGGGGCGCGCCGGGCCGGGACCGGCACCCTCGCGGTGATGAACAACGCCAAGGTGCCCCTCGGCGTCGCAGCCTCCTTGGTGCTCTTTGGCGAGACGGCCGAGCCGGGACCGTTGCTGCTTAGCCTGCTGGCGCTGGCCTTGGCCGTGGTTCTGGCCGAGCACGAGCGGAAGCCGGCAGCCTAGGCCCCCGGGACCCAGCCGCAACGGGGACTCAACCCTTCGCGTAGAAGGCGTTGATCTTGTCGGCGACGTCCCGGAAACCGATGTCCTCGCTGTAGATCACCTTGTACTCCGCGATGGCGAGGTCCGCCTTGCCCATCGCCTCGTAGCAGGCCCCCAACTCGTAGATGACCTCTTTCTTCGCGTCATCCATCGTCGTCAGTTCGTTTTTCGCGAGAGTGAGCTGGGCGACGGCGAGATCGAAGAGCCGCTTCGTCTTGAAGCAACGACCCAAGCCGA
Source organism: Verrucomicrobiota bacterium (assembly GCA_041175845.1). Classification (GTDB taxonomy): domain Bacteria; phylum Verrucomicrobiota; class Verrucomicrobiia; order Opitutales; family Opitutaceae; genus ER46. The sequence continues at coordinate 2,322 of JBEDEF010000254.1, read as the reverse complement.
CGAGGGAGTTAACCCGGACGGCGGGGCCCTTCTGGGACTGCTGGAACTGGGCGATGGCGGCGTCCACCTGGCCCGACTCGAGCAACAGCCCGCCGAGCGCGAAACGGGCCGGATAGTCGTTCGGGTAGCGCTCCACGTAGCGCCGGGCTTCGGTGAGCTTGAAATCCGCCAGCTCCTTGCGGGCCCCCTCCAACCGGGACTGCGCCGCGGCATCCCCGGGCGCGGCCGCTACGGCGGCCTCGGCGGCCTGCAGTTGCTGTTCGATCAAGGCGGTCGCGAGTTCGGATTCCTGCTTCTCCAAAGCGGCATCGGCCCGCCCCGTCGGCTGTTCGCGCGCCTTGCGGACCCACGCGAGGGCCTCGTCGAGGTTGCCCATCTGCCGGTAAGCCTGCGCCACCGTGCGGTAGTGATTCAGGTTGTTCGGCTCCTTCGCGACGCGCGCTAGCGCCTCCTCCAAGAGTCGGTTGCCCATCGTGTCTCCGGTCACCACCTTCGCCGCCTGTTCGAGCGAGACCGCCTGCGCCTCGTCGCGCAGTTTATCGCGAAACGACGCCTGATCATCCCACTTGTGCTTGCCGACCGTCTGGGCGACAGAGGCCTTGCGCATCAGGTTCTGGGCGTCGGCGTCGGCGGGTTTGTCGCGGAGAATGTCGTCGGCCACCTTCAGCGCCTCGGCAGGCTTGCCGGCGGTCAGCCACGCTTCGCCCAAGGCGAGCAGGTTGGCGCGATTGGATGGTTCCTGTTCCCGGACCGCCTCCAGCGCGAAGGCCACTGTCTCGGGCAGGTTCAGGCCTTTGGCCGCCTCGGCGAGCAACTTGAGCGCGCCGACGCTGGTCGGATCCTTTTCCAGCAGGCCCTCGGCCGCCGCCATCATCTGGGCCGGCTCCTTCTTCGCCGCGGTCAGGAGGACGGGGGCCGCCGAAAGGCCGGACAACGCACGGCCCACGAAACCGCCGCCCTTGCCGCGATGCGCGCGAAGCTGCGCCACCCGGCGGAGCTTCCGCACCGGCAGGCATCCGGGCTGCATCCGCAGCACCTGCTCGGTGACCTCGGTCACGTACTCGAGGTTGCCGCGATCCAGCGCGATCCGCGCGTTCTCGATCAGCTTCTGATGTCGGGGATCCAGGGAAGCGACGGGAATCTCGGGCATACGCGCAGAACCAAGGGCGTCGGACCCGCGATGGTCAACGACAGAGTCCGGCTAACACGCTGAGTGTCCGGAAGCTGTAACCTTTTCGGCCTTCAATCGTCCGCCGCGATCCCCTCGGCCCGCGCCGCCGCGGACAACTCGGCCAACCCACGGGTCACCTCCGCGTCGATCGGCCCCTCGATGAGCAGGCGCAGCAACGGCTCGGTGCCTGAGTAGCGCACTAGAACCCGGCCGCGGCCAGCCAGGCTCCGCTCCCAAGCCGCGATCGTCGCGGACAGCTGGGGCAAGCTCGCCAATGGCGGCCGGCGACGGACGCGGAGGGCCGCCGTGCGCTGGGGGAAGCGTTCCCATTGGCGCCGCAGGCGGGACAAGGGTTCTCCCCGGCGCCGCATCACCTCCAGTACCCGCACGGCCGCGACCAGGCCATCACCCGTCGAGGAGACATCCCCGCAGACGATGTGACCGGAAGTCTCTCCGCCGAGGGCAGCGCCCTCCGCCTGCATCCGAGCAATGACCTGGCGGTCCCCGGTCGCAGTACGGAGGACCCGACCGCCGCGGCTGGCGACGGCGGCATCGACCCCGAGGTTGCTTTGCTCCGTCACCACGAGCGTCCGCCCCGGCAGCACGCCGCGGTCGAGGGCGTCGAGGGCGAGCAGCGTGAGGAGATCGTCGCCGTCGAGCAGGGTCCCGGTTTCATCGCAGAGGACCAGGCGGTCGCCGTCGCCATCGTGCGCCAGCCCGACGCGCGCGCCGGTGGCGCGAACCGTGGCGCACAGCGAGTCCGGATACTCGCTGCCCACGCCGGCATTGATGTTCAATCCATCAGGCGCGATGCCCAGCGTGATCACCTCGGCGCCGAGCTTGCGCAGCACTGAGGGAGTGGTGGCAGCGGTGGCGCCGTGGGCGCAATCCACCGCCAGCCGCCATCCGGCGAGCGCAGCCGGAGGCAGGAGGCCCGCCGCCCAGTCCCGATACTCCCGCACCGCGTGCCCTTCCTCCGGCGCGACGTGCTCTCGCGGGGCAGGAGCGGCCTCGAGGCGGGCCTCGATCGCCGCTTCATCAGCGTCCGTCAGCTTCCGGCCTCCGCGGGTGAAGAATTTAATGCCATTGTCAGTCGCGGGATTATGGGAGGCCGTCAGCACAACTCCCAGACCGGAGCTGCGATTACGGAC
>JBEDEF010000253.1:0-2814 GCA_041175845.1 Verrucomicrobiota bacterium | reverse complement strand
GCGACGCCCTCCTCCTCGTCGCCACCGACCGCCTCTCCGCCTTCGACGTGGTCCTACCCGACGGCATCCCGGGCAAGGGCGCCATCCTCACCCAGATGAGCCACTGGTGGTTCGCCCAGACCGACCACCTCGTCCCCAACCACCTGCTGCCCGATCAGGAGGGCGAGTTCACCCGCCGCGGCCTGCACGACCCGGACCTCCGCCTCCGCAGCATGATCGTCCGCAAGCTTCGCCCACTCGCCATTGAGTGCGTCGCGCGCGGCTACCTCATCGGTTCCGGCTGGAGCGCCTACCAGGCCTCCGGCGCAGTTTGCGGCCACCGTTTACCCCCCGGGCTCCGCCAGGCCGACCGCCTCCCCGAACCGCTTTTTACGCCCACGACGAAGGCGCCCAAGGGCCAGCACGACGAGCCGATCGACGACGCGCGCGGCGCCGCCATCGTCGGCCCGGAACTCTACGCCCGCGTGAAGGCCCTCAGCCTTGCGCTCTACGGCTTCGGCCACGACCGCGCCCGCCAGTCGGGGATGATCCTCGCGGACACGAAGTTCGAGTTCGGCACCGACGCCGCCGGCAACCTATTCCTGATCGACGAGGTGCTCACGCCCGACTCCTCCCGCTATTGGCCGGCCGATGCCTACGCGCCCGGCGGTTCGCCGCCGAGCTACGACAAGCAGTTCGTCCGCGACCACCTGCTGGCCATCGCCTGGGACCAGAAGCCCCCGGGGCCGCGCCTCCCGCCCGAAGTCATTGCCCGCACGCGCGAGAAGTACCTCGCCGCCCTCCGTAACCTGCTCGGTCCCGCCTGAGCCGGACGCCGTACCCGGCTGAGCGGCTCCCGCCGGGGGCTTGCCTGCCGACCGCGGAAACGGCTCGATCGCCGAATGCTCCTCCGGAGGTTCGCCGCGTTCGCCCTGCTCGCTCTATTGCCCGCTGTCGCCCCCGCGGCCGCGCCCAAGGCCAAGGGCCCGGACGCCGCGCCCGCGTACGCCGCAGCGGTGCCCAAGCCCACGCTCGCCGCGGTGCGCTACGGGACCCACGAACGCCAGGTGCTCGATTTCTGGCGCGCCCCGTCCGCCACGCCGACGCCCCTCGCGTTCGTCATCCACGGCGGCGGCTGGCAGGGCGGGGAAAAGGAGCGGGTCGACCGGTTCGTCGACGTCGCTGCCCTCTTAAAGGCCGGGATCTCGGTCGTCGCGATCAACTACCGCCTCATCCGCCACGCCGAGGCCGAGAACGTGGTGCCGCCCGTCCGCGCGCCGCTGCAGGACGCCGCGCGCGCGCTGCAATTCGTGCGCAGCCAGGCGGCGGCGTGGAACCTCGACCGCGTCCGCATCGGCGCGGCGGGCGGCTCGGCCGGCGCCTGTTCCAGCCTCTGGCTCGCCTTCAGCCAGGACCTCGCGGATCCCCGCAGTGGCGACCCGGTGGCGCGCGAGTCCACCCGCCTGTTCTGCGCGGCGGTCCTCGGCGCGCAGACGACTCTCGATCCGCGGCAGATGCAGGAATGGACCCCGAACAGCCGCTACGGCGGCCACGCCTTCGGGGTCGGCTCGTTTTCGGATTTCCTCGCGGCCCGCGCGCGGTTGCTGCCGTGGATCGCCGAGTTCTCCCCCTACGCGCTGGTCAGCGCAGGGGACCCGCCGGTGTACCTGTCGTACAATGCCCCACCCGCACTCGGCCAGGAGCAGAAGGATCCGACGCACACGGCCAACTTCGGGGTGAAGCTGCAGGAGCGCTGCGCCGCCGCCGGCGTGCCGTGCGAACTGGTCTACCCAGGCGCCCCCGGCGTGAAGCACGCGGACCCGACCGCCTACCTCATCGCCACCCTCAAGGCACCCTGAGCCGAAGACGGCAGTGCGGCAGTGACGGTCGGCAAGGGGGGCGTTCTAACCTTGCCAATCTAACACCTTCATCCTCTCGAAAAAACCACGCCCATTGGCCTTCATGGCTTGGCGGGCGAACTGCTTGATCAACTTTCGGGACGAAGCGCTAACATCGCTCTGATTGGACCATTCCAAGAAATTTAGCCGGACGTCCTCTTGTTGCTGCAGTTCTTTGGTCTCGGCGAGGGCCCGCCAGCTCTCCGCGGGATGATCCAAATAGTCTACCTGCGGCACGTCTACGTAAGCGAAACTGGTCATCGTCGCGATTCGCAGCCACAGGGCGAAATCTTCGATGGCGCGCAGCTTTTCCGCCTCCGGAAAACCGCCCGCCCTTAACACCAGATCTCGCCGCACCAAGGAGGAACTGCAGATCACCTGATTTACCTGCAGGAGATCATTCAGCCCGATCGTCTCCTGGTTGTATTCCAGATAAGGACTCGACCGACCGACCTTAGGGAGTAGGCGCCAGGCGTTGGTGGAGGAGGCCAAGCAGCGGGTTCGATGCATGGCCTTGAATTGCGATGCTAATTTTTCGGGCAACCACGCATCGTCACTATCCAAAAAAGCCACCCAAGTGCCGGTGGCTTGTCTTAGCCCGCGATTACGCGGCACCGCCGGCCGTCCTGCCCGCTCCCCCAGAATCCACTTGATTCTTTTATCACCGAATGCAGCGACCATCTCTCGACTGCCGTCGGTCGATCCGTCGTCACAAACGAGTATTTCGTGCACCTCGTAGGTTTGCTGCAACACGCTCTGGATCGCGTGGGTCAGGTACGCTGCGTGATTCCAAGTTGGAATCACGACGCTAACTTTTTCCGAGCTCATCACCTCCAGAAGTCCTGATACTCGGGCCGAAAATATCGCGCAAGCGAATTTCACGCGCCCCCGTCGCGCCGATTCCGGCGTGCGTCGGCGCCGCGGGCGGTCCACGCTC
>JBEDEF010000252.1:0-6997 GCA_041175845.1 Verrucomicrobiota bacterium | reverse complement strand
GAGGCGGGCAAGCGTTGAAGAGTCAGGCAGTCGGCCGGGGCCGGGGCCAGTCCGCAATGCCCGCGATCCGAGCTTGGCTCGCGCCGGAGCCCGGGGTCCACTGCGGGCTGGGATGAACCTGCGCTACCGCCCCTACACCCTCCAGCTCCGGCATGCATTCGGTCTGGCGGGCAGTACCCGCACCTCGACGCCGGCGATGCTGGTCGAACTGGAAGGCGAGGGCCTGACGGGTTTCGGCGAGGCCTCGATGCCGCCGCACCTCGGCGAGAGCCAGGCGTCCGTGGAGTTCTTCCTCCGGCAGGCGGCGCCTTTATTGGCCGCGGTGACGGATCCGTTCCAGACGGAGGAGATCCTGCCCGAGCTCGACGCCCTCCTGCCGGGCCACGCGGCAGCCAAGGCGGCGGTCGACATCGCGCTGCACGATTGGATCGGTCGGAGGCTGGGCCAGCCTCTGCATCGCCTCTGGGGCATCAATCCGGCGCGGGCCCGGCTCACCTCCTTCACCATCGGGATCGATGTGCCCGAGGTCGTGCGGGCCAAGGTCCGCGAGGCGGCGGCGTACCGCATCCTCAAGGTGAAGCTGGGTCGCGACTGGCCGACGGATCAGGCGATGATCGAAACCCTGCGCGCGGAGACCGCCGTGCCGCTCACGGTCGATGCGAACCAAGGCTGGCGAGACCGGGAGGACGCGCTGCGGCGGATCACCTGGCTGGCGGAGCGCGGCGTGGAGTTCGTCGAGCAGCCGATGGGCCGGGAACAGTTGGAAGATACGTCCTGGCTGCGGGAGCGGAGCCCGTTGCCGCTCTACGCGGACGAGAGCGTGCAGCGGCTGGCGGACGTGCCCGGGCTGCGGGGCGTGTTCGACGGCATCAACATCAAGCTGATGAAGTGCACGGGCCTGCGGGAGGCGCGCCGGATGATCACGGTGGCGCGCGCCTTGGGGCTGAAGGTGATGCTCGGGTGCATGACTGAGACGTCGTGCGCGGTCTCGGCGGCGGCGCAGCTTTCCCCGCTGGTGGACTGGGCGGACCTCGATGGGGCGTTGCTGATTGCGAACGACTGTTTTGACGGGATCGATTTTATCGACGGGCGGATCGTGCTGCGCGACCGGCCGGGCATTGGGGTGGTGCCGCGCGCTCAGGCGTGAGGCAGCGGCGCGTGCTTTTGGGATCGCCGCGGCCGTGGCGGGCGGCAGCGTCCACGCGATGCTGCTGACCTGCCAGGCCGGATACGAGGCACTGCTCGCCCGCGAAGTGGCGGAACTGCACGGGGGCGTGGTGCAGGAGCAGGGGCCGGGTTGGGTGCGTGTGGCGGCGGAGTGGCCCGGGCTTGCCGGAGAGGAGATGCCCGCCTTCGCCCATCTGGCTTTGCTCGCGCCGCGCGAGGTACAGGGCGAGACTGTCAACGCGCTGGCGGGGGCCGTTGGCGATTTTTTCCTGGAGGGGTTGCGCGGTGAACGGATCGAAGCGCCGTGGCCCGCGGTATGGCAGGGCCCGGCCGAGCTGGTCGGCCTGGGGCGGCGGATCAGTGCGGTGGAGGCGGCCTGTGCAGATCGGGTGCGGCGCCGCGTGGCGCGCATCGCACGCCTGGCGGGAGCGGAGTTGCCGCGTGGGCCTGGCCCGGTGCGTGCCCGCGGCCTCTTCGTTCATTTCACGGATTTCGGCCGACTGTGGGTGGCGCGGGAAGCACTGGTGGCTGGTCCGCGGCGGATGGCGGACGATGCCTTGGCGCCCTCCCGCTCCTACCTCAAGGTGGAGGAAGCCTACGCGGTGCTGGGCGCGGAGCCGCAGCCGGGCGAGCAGGTGTGCGACCTCGGCGCCGCTCCGGGTGGCTGGAGCTACAGTGCGGCGCGGCGCGGGGCTCGAGTGGTGGCAGTCGACAACGGACCGCTCAAGGGCGGCGCCCTCGGCCACGCGGGCATCGACCACCGGCGGGAGGACGCCTTTCGGTTCCAGCCGGAGGCCGGCCGGCCCTTCGCTTGGATGTTCTGCGATCTGGTTGAAGAGCCGCATCACGTGCTCACGGACCTCGTCACGCCTTGGCTGGCGCGCGGCTGGTGCCGGCGCTTCATCGTCAACCTGAAGTTTGGGCGCGTCGACCCGGTTCGGTTGCTGCGCGAACTGCGCGCCCCGGAGGGACCGCTCGCGCGGCACGCCCCGGGGGCACGGGTGCTCCACCTGTTCCACGATCGCGAGGAGTTCACCGTGGTGGGCGCCGTCGCCGGCCTTGCGCCCCCGTCCGCCCCGGCCTCAGCGTGAGCGCGATGCCGTCTGCCGTTTCCCACGCCCCGTCCTCCGCGTCCGCCGCGGGCGAACTCCGTCTGTGCGGCTTGGCAGCCGTGCGCGCGCGCTTCCAGCGTGATCCGGCGTCATTCCAGCGGTTGTACTTCGACGCCGCCACCGGGCGGAAGATCGGCGTTCTTTGTCGCGTACTCGCCCAGGCCAAGCGGATCTACCGGCAGGTCGGCGGGGATGAGCTCGAGCGGATCGCTGGATCCGTCCACCACGGGGGCATCGTCGCGGTGGTGACGCCGCCGGTGGTGAAGCCGGTGAACGCGGAAGTCGTCGCAGGCTGGGCGCGGGAGGGGGCGCGAGTGCTGCTGCTCGAGGGCATCGGCAACGCGCATAACCTCGGCGCGATCGTGCGCACGGCAGCGTTCCTCGGCGCCCCGCATCTGGTGCTCGCGGGTGACGCGACGGCGGCGCAGCCCAACGACGCGGCGCATCGCGTGGCGGAGGGTGGGTTTGAGCACGTGGCGCTCTGGCGCGCCGCCGATCTGCCGGCTTTGATCGGGCAACTCCGATCGGCTGGAGGTGAAGTGATCGGCGCGGCCACGCGGGGCGGGGCGATACGGCCGGGCGGCGCGCCGTCGGCGCGCAGCCTGCGTGCTGTGGTCCTCGGCAATGAGGAACACGGCCTCTCCGCCGCCACCGCCGCGGCCTGCGCGCAGTGTGTGACCTTGCCGGGCAGTGGGCGCGTCGAGTCCCTGAATGTTTCCGTCGCCGCCGCCCTGATGATCTGGGAGTATCTGCGTGCCAATAAGTAACGGTCATGGACAGCTCCCCCGTGCGCCGCGCTGCGCGGCCGCCTGGCCCGAGGAGAGTGCACCACCCGCGCAGCACTTCTCTGCTTGCGTCCTAGAGCGGTTAGACTTGGAGTCGGCTTTTCTTCTCTTCTCCATGGACACGATCTCTCGCGAAAATAACAACATGCTCCCGATCGCCGGGATCCTCGTCGGCCTCGTCGGCGTGGTGCTCGGTGGCATCGCCCTAGCCCAAGCCTCGAAGGCTAACCGCGGGGTCGCGGAGCACCAGCCGCGCATCGATAAGGTCGACGCGATGGAGTCGCAGGTGAGCAGCGCTGCTGCGGCGGCCGACAAGGCGGCGAAGGACGTGCGCGACCTGACCCGCTCCACACAGGAGGCTTTCAACGCGGTCGGCGGGAAGCTCGGGGAGTTCCAGACCTCGATCACCAAGCTCGAGGATGCGATGAAGAAGCCGGCGGTCGCGGCCGACAAGGCGGGCAAGAAGTCCGGGCCCGCGGTGGCTGGTCCCGGCGAGTACCTGGTCAAGGCTGGCGACGGCGGCACCAAGATCGCGCGGACGCTGGGCGTCTCGATCCAAGACCTCCAGGCGGTGAATCCCGGGGTGAATTGGAACAAGCTTTCGGTCGGCCAGAAGCTGAAGGTCCCGGCCAAGAAGTAAAATTCTCCCCTTTGCCCTTTTCTGCCTCCCGCGCTCTGCGCCGGGAGGCTTTTTTATGAGTTCCTCTGGTCCCGCCCGCTGGCAGCGCCTGGGGCACGAGCTTCGTCTGACCACGCGGATTTTCGATGTGCACGGCGTGCGCTACCGGCATCCTGGGCGTGGGACAGAGCGCGAGTTCATCGTGGTGCGGCCGCCGGACTGGGTGAACGTGGTGGCGGTGACGCCCGATGCGGGGATCGTGTTGGTGCGGCAGTTTCGCTTCGGGATCGACGGGTTCTCGCTGGAGATCCCGGGCGGGATGATGGACCCCGGGGAGGATCCGATTGCCACGGCGCGGCGCGAATTGCGGGAGGAGACCGGCTACGCGGGGGGCGCGGCGCACCTGCTGGGGAGCGTGCACCCCAATCCCGCGATCCAGTCGAACCGTTCGCACTTCGTACTGATCGAGGCCGCGGCGCCGGGACACGACCTCGACTGGGATCCCGATGAGGAACTTGCAGTAGAGACGCGACCGGAGGAGGAGGTCTTCCGGCTGGCGGAGACGGGGGGCATCACGCATGCGCTGGTGTTGAACGCGCTGTTATTTTACCGTGCCTTCCGGCGTGGGGGCGGGGCGGCGGCTGTTTGACAAGGCCTAGGCCGGCCGTTTGCTGCGAGCGCCATGCACGCCCCCCTCTTCGCCAACTCGCCCGCGGCCCTCGGCGCCGCGGTGGAGGGGCGCGTCCCGGCGGCGCTCGAAGCGGAGGTGCGGCGGATCTACGCCCGGAGCCCGCTGTACGGGGAACGCTTCCCGCTGCACGCGGAACCGCTGGCGTGGGCCTGCTTCCGGGAGATCCCGGTGCTGTCGAAGCAGGAGATCGTGCGCCGCGGGCACCAGGCGTTCTTCCGCGATTACGCGGAGATCGAGCGCGGCCTGCAGCAGAGGCGCTATGAATATGAGAGTACGGGCGGCACGACGCAGTCGCCGATGACCGTGATCATGGAAGAGGGCTGGTGGAACGCGCAGACTGCGCGCGCCTACGCGGCTTCCCCGATCCTGCGCGAGTTCGCGGGCCGGCCGTACCGCAAGTGCGTCCTCGCGCCGGTGGGCTGCTCGAGCAACCTCTGCCCCTACGAGGATCACCCGTTTCCGCACCGGTACTTCGACGGTACGGTGTACCTGAACCTTTCGAGCGACCCGTTCGCCTTCCCGGAGGGCGAATGGGACCGCATTGTGCGCGAGTTACAGGCAACCCAGCCCGAGGTATTGGAGGGCGAGCCGGTCTATCTCTCGTTGCTGGCCCGGGCCGCGCGCCGGCGCGGGGTCGCGGTGCCGAGCCTCCGGGCCGTGATCCTCACCTACGGCAAGGCGAGCCGGCAGCACGGGCGACGGATCGCCGAAGTATTCCCTGCGCCGCAGGCTGATCTCTACGGGTCCACCGAGGCGGGCTACCTCTTCGTCGGCGAGGCGTTCCAGGACGATTCGCGGGTTATTGACGCGAACGCTTTCATCGAACTCGTGCCTTGGCGCCCGGGCCTGCCGGACGTCTTCCAGATCCACGTCACGACGCGCGATCGGGAGGCGATGCCCCTATTGCGTTACCACACGGGCGACATCGTGCAGCGTTTCCCCGCCGGTTACCGTTTGCTGGGGCGCGAGGGCAACCTGCACTTCCGTCCGGACGGCTCGCTGGTGTCGCCGGCGGACGTGGATGCGGCGCTGCCGGCGGCCTTCACCTGCTGGCACTACTCGCTGGTGCAGACCGGCGAGGCGCGGTGGGATTTCCACTACGTGGCGGACGTCACGGCGGAGCACGGGGCGGTCGAGGGCGCGTTGGCGGCCCTGCTGGGCGGCGCGGCGCGCGTGCGGGCGTTCCGCCGTCGCACCCTGGCGCCGGCGGCGAGCGGCAAGTTCGCCCTGCTGCGGCCGCTGGCGCGCTGAGCGGCCGGCGGCGCGCTCGCGGGAGCGGTCTCAGCGTTGGCGGGCGCTCTTCTTGTTCCCGGCGGCACCTTTCTCCGGTGGCGAGGGGACATTCACGCGGGGCAGGTGGGCCGCTAGTTCCGCCTTGCGCGCGGCGAACTCGGGGCGCGCGGCGAGATTCGTCCATTCGCGGGGGTCCGCGGTCTCGTCGTAGAGCTCCTCGCCGCCGTCGGCGTAGCGGATGTAGCGCCAGCCGGTGGTGCGCACGGCGTGGTTGCCGAAGCGGTAATTGGTGAGGGCGGGCCGGTCCCACGGCGCCGCGGGATCGCGCAGGAGGGGCACGAGGCTCACGCCCTCCTGGTGGGCGGGAATGGGCAACCCGCAGAGCTCGGCGAGCGTCGGGTAGATTCCCATGAAATCGACGGGACGGTCGCAGCGGGCGCCGGGGCGGGTGAGGCCGGGGACGATCCAGAGCAGGGGCGCGCGGGTGGCTTCCTCCCAGAGCGCGAACTTGCGCCAGTGCTCCTTCTCGCCGAGGTGCCAGCCGTGATCGCTCCAGAGGCAGACGATCGTGCGGTCGCGGTGCGGGGAGCGTTCGAGGGCGTCGAGGAGCCGGCCGAGGTTCATGTCGCAGTACGCGATCGTGGCGAGGTAGGCCTGCACGGCCTCGCGCCAGCGGCCGGATTCGCGGATGGCGCGGTGGTCGCGCTCCGCCCCGGCCATGCGCAACGCGGCGGGGGGCAGGTCGGCGAGGTCGTCCGCGCGCGTCGGCGGGAGCTGGATCTGGTCGAGCGGGAAGAGGTCGAACCACTTCCGCGGGACGTTCCAGGGCATGTGCGGCTTGTGGAAGCCCACGGCGAGGAAGAAGGGCCGGTCGTGCGGGCGGGCGAGGGAGGCGATCGCGTAGTCGGCGATGCCCCAGTCGGGCAACTCGTCATCGCGGCAGTCGAGCGGGGCGAACTTGATCCCGCCCACGCCGTCGCTGCGGCCCGCCGGCACGGGAGGGTAGGCCCGCTCCTTCTCGAGGTAGTGCTCCCATTCGGAGGGGCGGCGGTAGGACTCGTGGTAGATCTTACCGGCGCCGTGGACGAAGTAGCCGGCCTGCCGGAAGAGGTGCGGCAGCGCGAGCTCGGGGGCGATCAGGGGGCGGAAGTCGATGCCGTTGTCGTAGACCCCCGAGGTGGAGGGGCGCAGGCCCGACATCAGGGCGGCGCGCGAGGGATTGCAGGAGGGCGAGGCGCAGTAGGCGCGCGTGAAGGCGGTCCCGAGCCGGGCGAGCCGGTCGAAATTCGGCGTGCGCGCCTGCGGGTGGCCGCCGAGGAAGCCGACCCAGTCGCGCAAGTCGTCGATCGCGATGAAGAGGACGTTCGGGCGCGCGGGTGGGGTGGACGGG
>JBEDEF010000251.1:0-2621 GCA_041175845.1 Verrucomicrobiota bacterium | reverse complement strand
CTGCATCGGGGTCCTCCTTTACCTGTGGCACTCCCTCCGAGCGCCGGAGCCGGGCGCTGGCCCTCCGTCGTAGCTCGCCGCTGCGCCCGCGCCGCCGCCGAGAAACTCCTTGGCGCTGCCGCCCCCGCCCGCGAGGCTCTCGCCTTCCCCCCGTGTCGCCGCTCCCTGATCGCCTTCCCCTCACGCCGTTCATCCGGCCGCTCCGGGGAGAGGTCTACCTGCCGGGGTCCAAGAGCCTCACCAACCGCGCGCTGCTGCTCGCCGCGCTATCCCGCAGTCCGGTCACCCTCACGGGCGCACTGGCAAGCGAGGACACGCACCTGATGGCGGAAGCCCTGCGCCGCCTCGGGGTGCGGGTCGAGGCTGACAGCGATGGCACCACGCTGCGGATTTCGGAGCAGGAGCAAGCCTGGCGCGGGAGAGACGCCGAACTTTTCGTCGGGCTGGCAGGTACCGCGGCGCGCTTTCTCACCGCGCTCTGCGCTGCGGCGCCGGCAGGGACCTACCGGCTCGATGGCGTACCCCAGATGCGACGACGGCCGATGCAGCCCCTAATCCAGGCCCTGCGCCAGCTCGGGGCGGACATTCGGTGCCCCGGAGAGGAGGGCTTCTTCCCCCTTGAGATCCGCGCCCGCGGACTCGCCGGCGGCCGGGTGGAACTCGACCCCAGCGAGAGCAGCCAACTGCTTTCCGCGCTGCTCCTCGTCGCGCCGCTCGCGCGGACGGAAGTCGAAATCCGCCTGACTGGCGGGGTACGGCGCCCGTTCGTGGATATGACCGCGGCGCTGCTCGCGCGGTTCGGCCAGCCCGCGCCGCAGTGGCGCGCCCCGGACCTCATCGCGGTTCAACCCCTCCCCACCTACGCGCCGCCGGGAGGCACGTGTGGCATCGAGCCGGACGCAACGGCCGCCAGTTATTTCCTCGCTCTTCCGCTGGTCACCGGGGGAGCTCTATCCCTGCCCGGCCTGCACCTTCCCGGACAAGGATTGCAGGGTGACACTCAGTTCATCCGCGTGCTCGAAGGCTGCGGTCTTAAGGTAATCGCCGGCTCCACCGGCCTTTCCGTGACCGCCCAACTGGGCCGCCCACAGGCAACCCACACCAACTTCAGCGGTTTCTCCGACACCTTTCTGACTCTGGCGGCGATCGCGCCTTTGCTCGCCGGCAAGACCCGGATCGAGGGCATCGCTCACACGCGCAAGCAGGAGACCGACCGCGTGGCCGGGATGGCACGGGAGCTCCGGCGTCTCGGCCAGGAAGTGCGCGAGGAAGAGGGAGCGCTGGAGATCACCCCGCGGCCGCTCCTCGCCGACCAGACCATCGACACGCACGGGGACCATCGCTTCGCCATGAGCTTCGCGATCCTCGGGTGTCACAATCTCCGGGGCGACGGGCGGCCTTGGCTAACCCTCGCCGATCCCGGTTGCTGCGCGAAGACCTTTCCCGACTTCTTCACGGTGCTGGAGAACTTACGCCGAGCCAGCCTCGCTCCCTGATGGACACCCGCCCTTTCCTCATCGTCGCGATTGATGGCGGCGCCGCCTCGGGCAAATCCTCCACCGCCCGGGCGCTCAGCGCCCGTTTTCACTTGCTGCACGTCGACACCGGCTCGTTCTACCGGGCCGTCACCGCGGTCCTGCTCCGGCGCGGCATCGGGGCGAGCGATCGCGCACGAATTGAGGCCGAGGTGGCCGGGCTCCGCCTCAGTACCCGGATCGCCGGACGCTCGGCCGGGATGGAGATCAACGACGAGATGATTCCCGACACGGAGATCCGCGGCGCGGCGGTGAACGCGGCCGTCTCCCACGTCGCAGCGTTGCCCGCGGTGCGGGCTGCGCTCCTCGCGTACCAGCGTGGCCAGGAGGAGGTGGCGCGGGTGGCCGGCTTTCGCGGCCTCGTGATGGAGGGGCGCGACATCGGCTCCGTGATTTTTCCGGGCGCGCCGTGCCGTTTCTTCCTTCACGCAGACCCCGCCGAGCGCGCCCGCCGGCGCGCGCGAGAGGGCGGGCAGGACGCGATCGCGGTCCGGGACCAGCTCGATTCCTCGCGCAAGGCGGCGCCACTCAGTTGTCCCGAAGGCGCCGTGGCGGTCGACACCACGCACCGCAACCTGGATGAGGTCGTGGCCTTGCTCTCCCGGCCGATCGCGGAGCACCTCGGCGGATGAGCGCGGCGTTTCCCCAAACCTCGATGCAGCCGGTCTACGGCTTCTGCCACTACTGGTTGCACGTGGCCTACGAGATGTTCTTTCGCGGCGAGGTATCCGGCTTGGAGCACGTCCCGGCCCGCGGCGGCTTTCTGCTGGCCGCGAACCACGCGAGCTTCATCGATCCCCCGATGATCGGCTGCCAATTGCCGCGCCAGATCGCCTATTTCGCGCGCAAGACACTCTGGAAGGGCGGCTTTTCTTCGTGGTGGCTAGACGCGGTCGGCACCATTCCGGTCGACCGGGACGGCGGCCAGGACGTGAGCGCCATTAAGCGGGTGCTCCGCGCACTACGGGAGGAACGGGGGCTCATCCTCTTCCCGGAAGGCACCCGCACGCCGGACGGCCAATTACAACCCGCCAAGGCGGGCGTGGGCTTCATCGCGGTCAAGACGCAGGTTCCCGTGGTGCCAGT